>QKDV01000080.1 GCA_003251955.1 Methanospirillum hungatei | reverse complement strand
AAGGAAACCGTCCACACTGTCTTTATCTCTGGTTTCTCCATGGAAAAGCGGTATGTTCTGAGGAGAATCTCAACCGTTCCTGTGCGTATCCTTTCTGGAATTGTCCGGCAAGATCCACGGCCTGTGATGAGATAAGAAATGAATCAATAACGTCAAGCATTCAGCAGGAAAAGGTCTATAAAGAGTTAAGTTCTGCCTGAACTGGCAATAGTAATACCGTTCTCTCCATTTTTATATAGCAATTCTATTTGATCTTACTATCAGAAGAGTTGATACCAGGTTTAAGATCAGGTCTCAATAAGTAATCAAATTCTATCCTAGCGAAAAATCATCTTCCATAACTGCAGGTTCCTCCGGCAGTAATGAGGCTCTCATTAACATTTGCCTGGATTATTCTAGGGATCTCTCCCCAGATCACACTCTTATCCCCGAAGACGGCAAAGATTCCATCGATACCTTCTGGAACTCTTTCCAGGGATGAATGATCATCCGGGGTGAGGTCATTACATACAGAAGTTGCTACTGCATCTGCAAGGATTGGGTCAGGGCTGAAGACTGTTACGCTATCTGCAATACCGAGTGATATCGAAGGGCCCACGGTTGCAGAAGATGTACAAATCCCGTATATTCCTGATGTTGGACCAACAACAAATCCATATCTGCCTGAAAGAGGAGACTCACCTGAAAAGAGTCCGATTGTCACCTCACGATCAGCAACCAGGGCGATATCGCCTCCGTTGTCGATCATACAGAATTTTCCTCCCTCTCTGATGACATTCTGTAGAGCGTAGGTTGCTATAGCCCCGGCAACAGAAGCCATGGGACCAACCCCGGCTTTTTCTGCTGCATCTGCCATCCGGTTGATGATACCAGACGTCGTGTTTACCGGTATCGGCTCAAAACTAGTTTTAAAAAAAGAATCTTTCAGGATATACTGTTCAATATTGTGTCTTGCGTCTGCAAGGCCCTGACATGCGATCCTGATATCTTCATTCTGATCTGCTATTATTGTGGCTATCGTTTCGTGTAACTCGAAATGGTACCTGATTGGCATCAGACATCATTAAGTGAAAGAGCCTGGTGTGGACAGGCAATTACGCACCGGCCACAAAGTATACAGCGTTTAGTCTCGACCTGAAGTTCCCACTCACTATTAAATGAGAAAACTTCCTTCGGACAGACACTGATACAGGATCCACAGTCAACACACTCATCGCGATCATGTCTGACCCCCTCGTCAAGAATACTAACATGGGCTCCCAGGCTTCGCATCCTCTCGCTGATAAGCCGGCAGAATTCATCAGGTACATCTACCAGGGCTTCTTCTCCCTCGTGTGCATCAGAGCGGGCCCGATCAACATTGATCAGGATTCCGGTATCCTTGACTACCTCAGCGATTATAGGCCTGCTTTTGTGTGATAGTTTTACCAGGAGTTTCATAATCCCTGACCTCCGGGTTTGAAGAGTTTGCCGAGATCACTTGCATGGAGGATTGCAATGCACTGGTTCTGTGCATCCACGACCGGAAGAGCACTGATTCGGTGATGATCCAGTTTTTGTGCAGCGATATCAACCGGTTCATCGGATCTGGTGGTAATCACGTTTCTGGTCATGACATCCTTTACCCTGACCCTGCGTTCTGGATGGGCAACAGCCTTGGCGACATCGAATGTTGTTACAACCCCGACAAGCCTACCCTGTTCGTTGAGTACCGGGAGATGGTTTGTCTCACCCTTCAGAAGTTTGCGTGCTGCTTCCGGAATCTCTTCATCCTCTTTGACAGTGACCACTTTCCGCTGCATGATCTCCTGAACAAGGGCAACCTTTCGTGTTTCACGCATTGACTTGACCTGTTTAGACGGATCAAGACGCCGCGTCGGAAGGTTTAATATCATCTGTCCGTCCTCAATCCACTGCTTCAGAGTTCTTGCAACCTTCAGGGCATTGCGGTAACTGGAAAGAGACGAGGTTCTCACCTCTTCCCCGTTGAGTTCGATCTTCCCGGTTTTCAGCTCAGCATAATTCACCTGGGTGATGACAGGTCTGCTTCTTGATGGGACTCCATAATCTTTGATACTTACTGGGATATCCTCATCTCTTATCGCGGTTCTTCTTACTACTTCTATATCAAGAACCGGAATGGGGATTCCTACTCCCATGTAAAGGGTCGGACCGTACCCGTACATATATGCTGCCCTGAGGAAATCGGTTGACATTTCATTCATATCAGCAGTGGTCATCAGGGTGCCGAAGTTCCCTGCAGAGGAGTGTTGTGTTCCCTCGCCTACTACCATTCCTGGTGCACCACCAAGGAAGATTGGAACACCGCTTCCAATCAACCTGTAGCCAGGATCGTTGCAGAGTGGGTTCAGGGTTCCTGCACCTGAATAAGTAACATTTCCTGAATGGGGAAGAAGAGTTCCCATGTAGGTATAGAGTGTATCATCAGATGTGTTAGTGGCCCCGTCATACCGCTGGTAGGCGTTGCGTGGGTTAACCATGATCGCCTGGTTGAGATCTTCAAGCCGTATTTCAGTGGTAATATTGCGACGTGGATAACAGTCAGATCCCGAGGACTGTGCTCTGAGTTCTATTGCTTTCCCAGCAATGAAGTCCTCAATGACATGGGCTCCTCCGTAACTCTCAGCCCTGGTTACTGATTTGTTTGTTGCTCCAATGTAGGTATCAACTGCTGCAATGCCTCCGTATGCATCTACATCATTGAGCCAGATACGCTCCATCTTGATAGGGGGTTCTGCATGACCAAAATTAAGGAATGCACCTGAGGAACACATCGCCCCGAAGGTTCCGGTGGTTACCACATCCACCTCTTTGAGGGCTCCCTCTTCCCCGAGTTCGCTGACGATTGAAGGCATTTCATCGGCAGTGACCACCCTGGCCGATCCATCACGTATCCGCCGGTTGATCTCATCGATGGTTTTATCCATACTACTATTTTGTTCGCAGTCAGATCAGTTATATATTCTTAATGAATAATTTAGCAAGAGACGAAAATAATGATTTCCAGAGGAATTTCTTGGATATTAAAATCAGTTTCTGTTAAGTTATGCTCTCGGTGAGGTAATCGATGCGTGACAATGTACGAGTTTTCCTATACGGCATATTGACATGGCTTATTCCTTTTTTGCTGGCAATCCCACTCTATTCCGGTGGAGAACTCCTGATAGATCAGCAGTTATTCAAAAGTATCATGATCATTGCCGGCTCCCTGACTGGAGCAATTCTTATTATTCATCTCTTCAGCGTCATGACCTGGGAGTACATGACTGCCGGATACATCACTGCTGTGTCTTGGCTTTTTATAAACTGGGCACTTGATATTCTGATTCTGCTCCCTTTGAACGGACTTGATCTCATCTCGTATACGTTCCAGATTGGGCTTCGGTATCTTGTTATTCCTGTAATGACGATTATGGCCGGAGTTGTGGCTGACCATGCAGCAAAAAAAGAATCCTGACTCCGTTTCATCTACATCACAAACAGATCAAGGTACCATAAACCAGCCATGTATTCATGGATCCCTTTCTTTTGACCAGGAGTTCCTCCCTGCATTGTGGTATCTGCTTGTAGATCGGATCGCCCCGAAGCTCTGCTGTAGGTATCCCTCCCCTCTTGAACAGATGTTTCAGGCTGCGGTCAGGGAAGTCTCACGTGAGGATGGAGATCTTGACCGTGCAGTATTATGGCTACAGGAAATTGTCACAAATGTATCTGTAGAAGAGATGATATTCGAGCAGGCCGGCCAGCTCCTAAATATTATTGAATGGAGACGCGTGTATCATCCTTCATGGTTCAAACCAGGAGTTCGTGGCCGTCGCTTAAAACCTGGGAAATGTTCTGCCCATATTAGCCATGCTATGGTTCTCCTCCAGACCGGGGCTGATGAGGATGCTGTTGATCTGACGAAAAGGATACTTGATTCTTCAGAAGTTGCATCAGATGATCAAAACCTTGTATATCTTATTCGTGCGGCAGTTTTCATCTGCAGTGGAGAAGTCGCGAAGGGCGAAGAAGAATTTTCCTCAATTACCCGGAAAACCCTCCGCGATTGAGGGAAAGGAAGTGTTTTTCCCTGTTTCATACACATGATAACAGATACGGGCAGGAGCCGTGTGCTCATGGGACAGAAACAGAAGAAGATACTGATAATCGATGATGAAGCGATATTCAGGGAGGCACAGAGTGATGCTCTGATCAATTGCGGATACACCTGCATTGCAGTAGAGAGTGCGGGCGACGGTATGCAGCGCCTTAAGTCTGATCACTATGATCTCGTTCTTCTTGATATCATGATGGACCCCGTTGATGGGTGGGATACTCTTGATTTAATAAAAAACCTTCCCCAGGGTTCGGAGATTCCTGTCTTTATGTCATCAGCAAAAGCGGTTTTTGCAGATGAAATTCTCCGGTTCGGAGAACAAATAAGTGGATTTATTAAAAAGCCCTTTGTTGCCTCTGACATATGTGAATACATCACCTCGTTCCTTGACTGGTATGATTCTGTGCTGTCTGCTGCAGCAAATGCAGAATCGAAAGGTGTTCCAAAAGAGGTTTGTGATGAATGGACATTGCTATCACGGCAGATCCGTGCATTAAATGCACTGAAAGAGATCGTGAACCCCCAATGTATCTGTGATGGTTTAGAATCAGAAGAAGAGATCTTTGCACGAAAACTCGGAGAGATACAACAACTCATCGACGGGAAGGTGAACAAACGTGCATCTATCAGTCAAAATTATCTTTCACTTCTTCTTGAGGTTAAATCCTTATAATAGTCGATGTTTTCTGTGTTTCAGTTTAATCTTAAGTTCATTAGTAAAGTGTTAGAATACAAGGAATGAATGATGATGTACAGGGATGAAATTATTCAGGATCTTGAGGTCTCCGCCCCTCCTGAACTTGCTGAACCTTTTGATCAGGGTAGGATCGGTCTGATTGTTGAAGGTAAACAGGAGATAAACAGGGTCTGTACCTGTCTGGATGTGACCCCCCTTG
>QKDV01000295.1 GCA_003251955.1 Methanospirillum hungatei | reverse complement strand
GTATAGGAACCCGGTGATTAGTGGAGACACTATCATGGTCGATATCCAGACCAGGAATCCGGTAACCGGGGTTCTGATCTGGTTCTGGGTCAAGGCTGCTCCTCTTTATGATATCCATGGTAACGTCATCGGGGTTATTGAGACCCTGCGTGATATCACCGCAAGAAAACTGATGGAACTTGAGATTCAACGTCAGAACGAGATATTTGAAGCAATAAGCCAGGCCGGGTCAAACATTCTGCAGTCAACCACTTTCCAGGACTGTGTCTCAAAGACTATCAGGCTTATCGGTGAGGCTGCAGATGTAAGCGGGATCTGTCTGTTTGAGAATAAGGCTCACGTAAATCCGATGAGTTCAATTCCGTTCAAAGGCTCATGGTTCTCTGATCCTTACTCATATGAGTTCTCCCGGTTTTACCGGGGATACGAAACAAGCGATGCTGCATCATATCCGGTGATAAAAGACCTGGTCGCTGAAGGAAAGACCGCATTCCGCCTGGTGAAAAACCTGCCCAAAGAGGATCAGGCCATTTTCGATTCGGCTGGTATTGCTTCTATTCTGCTTGTTCCAGTCATTATAGACGGTGAAATCCGGGGCTGCGTCGGATTTCTGGAGAACAAATTTGAGAGGGTCTGGAGTAAGAAGGAGATCTATGCAATGGAGATTGCCTCTTCGCTCATCGGTAGCACAATTGTGCGATTCCAGTCTCGTGAGGCCCTTGCCAGGAGTGAACGCCAGTTCAGAACCCTGGCACAAAATATTCCCGGAATAGTATTCAGGATCTCGCTCTCTGACTCTGATGTTGAGTTCTACAATGATCACTTCGAGACGCTCACCGGTTATTCTGCCAAAGAACTCGCCAGCGGTCAGATAAGTTCTCTCATTCCCCTGATCCTTGCCGAAGAGAAGGATCAGGTGATTCATACCAAGATGAACGCGATTATATCAGGCAAACCCTACGATCTGCAGTACCGGATCATAGACAAGCAGGGTCGTGTGAGGATGCTGAGTGAAAGAGGAAGACCGGTATCAGATGAATCAGGCAGGGTTGTCAGTATAGACGGAATTATCCAGGATATCACTGATCAGCATGATCAGATCTAATTAACTATAATAATTTCTGGCTGGATGCGGGGTGGCTTTTGGCAAGCCACCCAAAAAATGGATTATTCAGAGAAAATATTCTGGTAGATTGAGTCAGTCCCGGTTGCATCGAGACGGGCACGCTCTGCCTTCTCCTCTGCGAGTGCATGGATTGGCGGGGTCATATCCTTACCTGGAACATGTCCGAACATCTTCTCGATCTCAACCTGCTGGGCGTGCATGAAGAGTGCATTTCTGATATCCATTGCACAGAGTTCTTCACACTGACCGCAGTTGATACAGGAGTCTGAGATGTGTGCGAATCTGATCAGGTGGAACATGAAGCCTGGTGGGACCTGACCTGGAGTGATAAACCAGGGTTTCTTGGTTGAACACTCGACACAGTAACAGATCGGACAGTTGTCGATACAGCTAAAGCACTTGATACACTTTGAACTCTCGTTCATGATCGTCTTCAGACGGTCCTTTCCGGTTCCAAGTGCAGTAAAGTCCTTCTCTCTCCACTCGTCACCGAGTTTGAGCATTGCCTTCTCGACTTTTCCACGGATCTCGATGCCTTTCGGGTCAGGAGTTGCGGTCTCGATTGCACCGCCGGACTGTGCAGCAGATACCAGGTTTGCACCCTTCTCTGAGCAGACCTCAATAAAGGTTGCCTTTCCTGCCTTGTCTCCCATAACTCCCCAGTTACCGCAGGCGATGTCTGCTCCGCGTGGGATCTTCATCTTACAGCGGCGGCAGTTGGATCTGCGTCCGTACCCTTCATCTTCAAGTTCATCGATCTTGATGCCCTTGTGTCCACCCTCGTACTCGATGATGAACTGGCCCTTATCGATCTCTTCCTTGTGCACAAGGTTCGGGTCTACGCCGAACTTCTCGCTGATCATCTTCCTGGCAGCAACCGGGCTGACTGAACCTCCACAGTTGACACCGATCATGACAACATTGTCAAGGTTAATCTGGTTTCTCTTTGCCAGTTCGTAGAAAGCCATGACATCACAGCCCTTGCAGGTGACTGCGACCTTCATGTCCTTGACACCGTCAAGGTATTTCTTGAGGATCTTTGGAAGCAGCAGGGTTCCACAGTGCAGGGAACCTGCTGTTGATGCTATCTCTGCCGGGTCAGTGATGAATGCAGGAACTGCATCGTACACATCCTGGCCCTTCTTTACTGCGAGAACTGCGTCAACGGCCTTGCTCTCAAGGGCGTGTTTCAGGAGTGCTGTGACTGCTCCACCGCATTCTCCCTTCTTTAAGATATCTGCGTCTTTTGCCCATGCGTAGAGCATATCGCCTTTTGCTACCATCTTCAGGCCTCCTGGATCTTCTCAACTTTTATTGCACAGGCTTTTGACTCCGGAATCTTGGCGATTGGGTCAAGTGCGTTGATGGTCAGCATGTTTGCTGCACACTCCACGAAGTGGAACGGAATGAACATAACACCCTTCTTGATGGTGTCAGTGACACGGGCAGTGATCTGGATCTCTCCACGGCGGCTGATTGCCTTGATCATCTCACCGTTCTTGATACCGAGAGCTTTTGCATCCTCGTCGTTGATCTCGACCCATCCGGTTGGCTCCTCACGGGCCAGGTTTTCTGACCTGCGGGTCATGGTTCCGGTGTGCCAGTGCCAGATACAGCGTCCGGTAGTCAGCAGGAATGGGAATTCTGCATCCGGGCGTTCTGCCTGGTACTTGAACGAGATTCCGGACATGATCCCCTTACCGTCAGGTGTTCCAAACTTCTCACCGTGAAGGATTGGAGTTCCCGGGTGCTCCTTGGTTGGGCATGGCCAGTGGAGTGCTTCAGGCTTGTTCAGACGCTCGTAGGTCATTCCTCCATAGGATGGTGTCACTGTCGCCATCTCGTTGAAGACTTCTTCTGAGGTCTTCCATGCGAACTGCTCTGCGTATCCCATCTTTGCTGCAAGATCTGCGATGATCTCCCAGTCGCCTCTTGCTTCTCCTGGTGGATTCTGTGCCTTTCTCCACATCTGGACACGGCGTTCGGTATTGGTCTGGGTTCCTTCCTTTTCTGCATAGCATGCTGCAGGAAGAACAACATCTGCAAGTTCTGCAGTCTCGTTCATGAAGATATCCTGACAGACCAGGAATTCGAGTGACTTGAGGGCATGCTCGACGTGTGTCAGATCAGGGTCAGAGATCATCGGGTTCTCGCCCATGATGTACATACACTTGAGCTCGCCTGGCTTGTCGGTCAGGACATCCATCATGACGGTGACTTCATATCCGTTCTCGCCTTTTGCGATTCCGTCCTTGAACTTCCAGGCATCCTCGAACTTCTTGTGTGCTGCCGGGTCGATAACCTTCTGATATGCAGTGTAGACAACTGGAAGGGCTCCCATGTCACAGGCTCCCTGCACGTTGTTCTGTCCACGAAGTGCGTTTACACCGGTTCCCGGGCGTCCGAGGTTTCCGGTAAGCATCTGCAGGAATCCAATGGACTTAACGTTGTCAACACCGGTGGTGTGCTGGGTGATGCCCATCGAGTAGAGGATTGCATTTGCTTCAGATTTTCCGATCAGTTCTGCTGCTTCCTTGAGCTGATCGACCGGAACACCTGTAATAGTTGAGACGTTTTCAAGGCTGTATTCAGGTTTCATAACCTCTGCCTTGAGATCGTCAAATCCGGACACTCTCTTTGCTATGAAGTCCTTGTCTTCCCAGCCGTTCTTGATGATCTCCTGCATGAGACCGTTAAGGAGGCAGACATCGGTTCCAGAGTAGAACTGGAGGAACAGGTCGGCCTGCTTTCCGGTTGCGGTCTTACGCGGGTCTGCATAGATGACCTTGGCACCCTTTGCCTGTGCCCTCATGATATTCCTGCCGATAAGCGGGTGGTTCTCAAATGTGTTGGAACCGATAACAAACAGGGTCTTTGCTTCTGCGATATCAGGAATAGAGTTGGTCATTGCACCTGATCCAAAGATTGCTGCAAGACCTGCAACAGTGGATGCATGGCAGAGACGGGCGCAGTGATCGATATGACGTGTTTTGAGGACACCACGGGCGAACTTCATCATCGCGTAGTTGTCCTCGTTTGAGGCTCGTGCTGATGCCAGACAGGCACACTCATCAGGTTTAAATGACTTGAACTTCTCAGCGATGAGTTTAAGTGCCTCGTCCCAGGAGGCTTCTACAAATTTTCCGTCCTTTTTAATCAGTGGTTTTGTAAGGCGGTCTCCCGAATTGATAAACTCGTGGGCGTAGAGTCCCTTCGGGCAGACTTTTCCCTCGTTCACCGGTGATCGGTGATACGGAGCGGTACCCTGGACTTTGCCGTCCTTGACCACAAGGTTGAACGAACAGCCGGTACCGCAGTACGGGCATGTTGTCTGAACATAGCTTAGTTCCATTAACGATTCCTCGGTAGTAGACAGGTGATATATCAGATATGATAAGCCTTGTGAAAAAACTCTGAAAATTGGTGATTACTGGTGGATATATGGTGGGAAAAAGATCATGACTTTTGTGAAGTCATTCGGATTGTTAAACGGTAACAGCCAAAATTTTTTGGGTGTCAAACGGATGCAAAATAGAATGGAGAGTCTGCCAGGATGGAAGCGCGGATCTTACCTTCCACCGGTATTCACACTTTCTTTTCTTTCGCGCTACCTTTGGGTACTAGAACACGTATCGATACGCCATTAATCACCGGGTCCCCGGCCATAATATAGCGGTGTATTACCTGTCCAAGCACCTCCACGAGATCTCCAGATCGGACATCCTCGCGAGGGGTTGTGAACATCTTCACGGTAATGGTTCCAGTCCTGTCGCTGATGACGAAGTGCGGCCTGTTCAGTGATTTGAATCGCACTTCTTCGACTACACCTTCGAATTGCACAGGCTTTGACATTAACCGGTCATTGATCTCACGGATCTTCACACTTCTTGCTTCCTGCTGATAAAGC
>QKDV01000112.1 GCA_003251955.1 Methanospirillum hungatei | reverse complement strand
AGGAGGTTGAAGTATGGCAGCAAAAGGTAAAAAAGAGAAGACTTCTGTCAAGCGTTCAGCATACTTCACTGTTAGCGGAAAGACTGCAACCCCATCACGTCGGTACTGCCCACGTTGTGGTCCAGGTGTCTTCATGGGTGAGCACAAGGATCGTGCAAGCTGCGGCAAGTGCGGATACACAGAGTTTAAGAACAAAGCCTGATGCAGAAATCAGGACCGGTGCTTGGGATCGAAGGTACTGCCTGGAATCTCAGCGCTGCTATTTTTGACGACGATCTTATAACCCTGAAATCAAAGCCTTATAAACCGGTTCAGGGAGGGATCCATCCCCGTGAGGCAGCCCAGCATCACGCGGCAGAGATTGGCGGACTGATTAGTTCTGTTCTAGAAGAGAGCCCAGTGCCGATTGCGGTTGCGTTTTCCCAGGGTCCGGGGCTTGGCCCATGCCTGCGTATTGTTGGAACTGCAGCTAGAGCCTTGGCCTTGTCACTAAAGGTTCCCCTGATTGGAGTGAATCATTGTGTGGCTCATGTTGAGATTGGGCGATATGCTTCGGGGTTTGAAGACCCGATTGTTTTGTACGCAAGCGGGGCGAACACGCAGGTACTCGGATACCTGAATAACCGGTATCGCATTTTTGGTGAAACTCTCGATATAGGAATAGGCAATGCGATAGATAAATTTGCCAGAAGTAAAGGGCTTTCCCATCCGGGTGGCCCTCAGATCGAGAAACTTGCAAGTAATGGGTCTTATATACCGCTCCCCTATACCGTCAAAGGGATGGATCTAGCCTTTTCCGGTCTCATCAGTGCTGCGAAGGATTCGAAAGAACCGCTAGAAGATGTCTGCCACAGTCTGCAGGAAACTGCCTTTGCCATGTGTGTGGAAGTGACTGAACGTGCACTTTCCCAGACTGGGAAAGATGAAATGATCCTTGTCGGTGGGGTTGGTGCAAATTGCCGTCTCCAGGAGATGCTCCGTCTGATGTGCGAGGCAAGGGGAGCTTCATTTGCAGTTCCTGAAATGCAGTTTATCGGAGACAACGGGGCGATGATCGCATATACCGGGCGACTGATGCTTGAGCATGGTTCAGTTCTTCAGGTTAAGGATTCACGTGTTAACCCCTCTTTCCGTTCGGATCAGGTTTCTGTCACCTGGCGTAATGCCAGCCCGGCTAAAAACCTGGCCCGGGCGTATGATGGTGAAGGTCTTGTCATGGGCGCCGAGGCGGTAGTTGAGATCAGTAATCAAACTGTGATTAAACGACGTGTTGGCAAAAAATATCGTCATCCTGATCTGGATCATCGTCTTATCTCTGAACGTACGAGAGCAGAAGCAAGGCTGATTTCAGAAGCCCGGAAATATGGTGTTCCTACTCCGGTTATGAGTGACATTACTGCAGATACAATCGTGATGGAAGGAATAAGGGGGGAAAAACTCAAGGATGTCCTGTCTCCGGTATCTCTTATGGAAGCAGGCCGTATGGTGGGGCTTCTCCATAGTGGTGGTCTTATTCATGGCGATCTGACTACCTGTAATATGATCATCAGAAATGGGCAGTGTTGCTTCATAGATTTCGGACTTGGTTATAACTCTACTGAAGTTGAAGCACGCGGTGTGGATATCCATGTCCTGTTTCAGGTGCTTGAGAGCTCTGCACCTGATTATCTTGAGCTCAAAAAGGCGTTCATCGATGGGTACAAGCAGACATTTTCTGAAGCAGATGAAGTTCTTATCCGTGAGCACGAAATTGATCTACGGGGCAGGTACCTGTGAAAATTACCTTCGTTACCAGTAATATCCATAAAGCATGTGAGGCAGCCGGTATTTTTTCCGGGATTGCCGAGGTGGAGCACGTTAATTTAGAATGTCCTGAAGTCCGGAACGAGTCGGTTGCCGAGGTAGCAAAAGGCAAAGCAGCATATGCTTATAATGAACTTGGCCGCCCCGTGATTACTGATGATACGGGCTTCTTTGTGTCTGCATTAAATGGATTTCCCGGCTCATGTGCTGCATATGTTCAGAAAACTATTGGGTATGAGGGGATACTCCACCTGCTCTCAGATAAAGCAGACCGGTCTGCCTGGTTTGAGACAGGAATTGCCTATGCTGATGCAGATGGAATCTCTGTTTTTGTTGGTAAGATTAACGGTACAATCGTTTCACCAAGGGGAAATCAGGGATTTGGATATGATCCGATATTCTCGGTTGACGGTAAGACTCTTGCAGAGATGAATGCAGAGGAAAAGAATGCAATCTCACATCGGAGTCGTGGTCTGCTTGCCCTTCGGGAGTGGTTGATCAATAAAAGATCCCGGGATCTTTAAGGTAATTTACCTCTGATAGGAATGAAAAATCAGGGGTGTATTTCCATAACACTTATGTGAAGGAAGCACCTTCTTTATAGGACAGATAGTTCGAGTGGAGTAATATCATGGCACGTTTTCCTGAGGCAGAAGCACGTCTGTTAAATGTTAAAGTTTGTATGCACTGTAATGCACGGAATCCTGTCCGGGCATCAGCATGCAGAAAGTGCGGATATAAAAATCTGAGACCAAAGAACAAAGAGCGTAAAGCCTGATAATTCAGGCGTTATAATACGTTACTCTTTTTCCTTTCGATGCATATTCACCTTTAAAAGTCTCGATGTTTCGCTTGTAGCCGATCCGATCTGTTATTCCGATAGAGCGGAGCTTCTCGCGCACCTGCATGACTTCTTCTTCATTCTCCCAGTCAGCGGTATAAACATACATGACCTTACGATAATCACGTGAGTCAGGATTCTTCTTCGCAGTCGAGACTTTTGCAGATATACCAAGTTCATTCTTCCAGGTCAAATCGCGAATCTTCTTCCAGATCTCATCGACCAGGTCTGGATTGATAAATATAAGCCACTTCCCTGCCCGTTCATCTTCAGTTGCATGAGGATCAGTATCTGGTGCATCCTGAATGATCCAGTATGACTGGGTTGTTTTTGTGGGTATTACACCTTCTCCCTCAATGATAAGTTGGTACATATCATCGGGTGATGTGAACCGTTCCAGTAGATGGGTTACCAATTCGGGGTATAACTCTTTGAATTGGATATATATCTCGTTGAATTCATTCTGAAATGATTTTCCTTCTTCTACAAGAAGAAATAGTGGCGTTTTCCTGAGATGAAACTGCGTGGTGAGATAATGCTCAAAGATCCCGTATGCAATATCTGCCAGGGCCTCGATCTCGCTCCTGTCCATGTACAAGGATTGTGAAATGTAGCAAAAAAGGTAGTTATTTGACGAGCAAAGTAATGGATTTTCTTTTAGTTATATGCTGAAAAGGTAACCGGGATTTCGGTTACTTCAGGTAAAAGCAGGTGTGAAATTAGGGTACAGGTAGCTGATGCTATCCCATGCCCGCTTTGCAGCGTCCAGATCCGCGTATGCCTGGTCACCAATATCCTCACGGAAGTCCATCATGATGTGATTTGTACCAGTCTGCCCCTTATAATCCTGCATCTCCTCTGCTGCTTTCATGTCATAGAACAGGAATTTTGTGATATTTTTTGCTTCATTATAATATTCTGGCTTTATGTTCTTTTTAACAAGATCATAATATGCTGACTGTAGTTCCATGAGGTTATTCTCTGTAGGAAATGGATTAGTCAGGTTTAGAATCGCAAAATCAGCGCGCTCAAGAAAGGCTTTGTCATCATAAGGTTGTGAGGAGTTAGGTATCTTTAACTGGGGTGAGATCGTTGAAGGCTCTACTGCGCTTACCGCAGAGATTGAGATGAGAAGAGCAACAGCTATTACACCTATTGCCTGAAATGAGAATTTCATACATGAGTTTTCACATCAGGCTAGAAGAACCTGTTCCTACATTATCATTAAGAGCCTGATATGTATCGCAATTAAATTGTAAGGTACAACCTTTGTGAAGAGATCCATATGGTTCTGCTGAATTTCCGTTATCAATCGGTGGAGAGGTGTCATCCTGAAATTTGATGTGCTTCTAGTTGATCTTGACAATACATTGTATGATTTTGCTGCTGCAATGGAACGTGCCAGTCAGGCAGTCATTGCGCTGATTGGTAGGGGGGATCCAGGAGATCTGATCCACACGTTGATCTTCTCTCCACATGGTGTTGAGAGTAATCAGGCACTAGTTGAATATCTGAATCTACAGGGAATTGAAGGTGGGCAGGCTCTCAAATCTGCCTGTGATGAGTTTGCATTGATAAAAAATCAAAATATCCTTCCGTTTCCAGGGGTCGTTGCCGGGTTGAAGGAGATACATCGTTCAGGAATTCTGATCGCTGCTGTTACCAATGCCTCAATTCATCGTGCAGAAGAGCGACTCAACCTTATCAAAGTTAGAAATCTCTTTCACCTGATTATCACACCTGAATGTACCGGAAAGAAGAAGCCGGACCCGACGGTTTACCTTCAGGCGGCTGAGATGGTGAACTGCCCTCCTTCTCGGATATGTGTCATTGGTGATAATCTTGTCAATGATATCGCCCCTGCCCAGGTGATAGGGATGTTTGCGATTCATGCAAGATATGGCGATCGCCTCCCTGCAGAATTTGCCGGGGATGTTATTCCTGATGCAGTTGTTGATTTATTTGAGGATGTCATTCCGATCCTGGGTATATCCTCACATTAAACGAAACTGAGAGGACTTTCTGCTATTCATCTGTCTTTTTTTGGATTTTTTCTTCACTGTTGGGAATTTCTACTGCTCAAGATTTTCAACCTAATGTCGTTTATTAGGCATTCTATCTCTGATGTCATATCCCTAGTGGAACTCTTTTTATCTCTCTCACGATTAGGCTTTATTTTTTATATACGTGAATTTGTGTGATATTTTTCATTCTTTGTAATCTGACTTTTTTACTGGTTCTTTTCTCAATATGATTGTTATGGGTAAAAATTGTTTAACAAAATATTTTCACGTGGTTTTAATGGAGGGTCGCAGTAATAACAATCTACTAGATGTCTTTTCGGGGTTGGAGATATGAATAATGTTGATTTAATTGTTACACGCCTGTACCCAAACCGCGGC
>QKDV01000179.1 GCA_003251955.1 Methanospirillum hungatei | reverse complement strand
GGTGGTAATTATAGTGTTTCCATCTTGTCTCAAAATATAATGTTCAGCAAGTTGTGAGATCACGGTAGGAACGACTGACGTGGCATCCAGGCATATGGATGATCCCGAAAGGATCGAGATGATTTTCTCAGTTTGGATCTCTCCATACTCTACTGCCATTGCAGCAATCTGATTTGCAATTGCATCTCCTGCCTGATAGGTTGGAACAACCTCTTCTACTTCTCCTGCAAGAGCCCTTCTTGTAATTACAAGTGATTCGGCGAGATCATCGAACCCACTTGCAATGATCGTTCCTCGTGATACCTTTCCTATCTGGTGACCTGCCCTACCGACACGCTGAACCAGCCTGCTTACTTCGCGGGGAGATCCAAACTGGATTACGTGGTCGACATGGCCAATGTCTATTCCAAGTTCCATTGAGGAGGTACAGATGAGTGCTCTGATTTCTCCCTTTTTAAAACGCTCTTCTGCTTCAATTCTTACATCGCGTGAGAGAGACCCATGATGAACATCAATACCTCCATCTTTAAGGAGGTTCAGACCGAGTGATTCTGCCGTGGCTCGGGTATTGACAAAGATGAGGGTCGGAGGTCCTTTTTTGATATGCTTCCTGATGAGTTTGACCTGATCCTCAAACTTCTCACCTGTGAGTTCCACCTTTATTGCAATGTGTTTGGTTACCGGAACTTCAACAATTGTGAAAGGTCGCCTTCCGGTCATAAATCGTGCAACCTCTTCCGGGTTTCCGACTGTTGCCGAAAGTCCGATACGCTGGAATTCGCCCGCATATCGCACCAGGCGTTCGAGTGCGATGCTCATCTGGGCACCGCGTTTTGTGCCTGCGAGATCGTGAATTTCATCCAGAATTACAAACCTGACCTGCTTCAGATGTTCACGAAGACGCTTACCCATGTAGATGGCCTGGAGGGTTTCAGGCGTAGTTACCAGAAGATCAGGGGGAGAGAGGGTCTGTTTTCTTCGCTCACTCTGGGAAGTGTCACCATGCCTGACACCAACCGTAAATCCAAGTCTGTTGCACCACCACTCCATTCTCCGAAGAATATCACGATTTAGTGACCTGAGTGGTGTAATATATAATGTAGTAAATCCCTTTCCGCTGCCTGCACCGGCGGAGAGCATCTGGTTGAAGACAGGGATCATCGCACTCTCAGTTTTACCTGTTCCCGTGGGAGCAATCAATAGCAGGTGCTCACCGGCCAGCACCCGGGGTATAGACCTCTCCTGAACCTCTGAAAATTCATCAAATCCACGTTCTGCAATACATGCAGAGATTCGTGGATCAAGTACAGCCCGGGTGCTCATGTCTGATTACAGAAGATAGTTCACCGCCGTATGTGCCATCAGCAAGAAGACACTCGGCAGTCTCAATAACTACTGCTCGTGAGAGGGGAGAGAACGGAGATCTGAATGTCTTTTCAATCCCGTATCCAGAGAACTCATTGAATGCAGGAACCATCAGAATACGGGTCTTCTCTTCTTCAGGTTGTGGGGATTCGAATACCTCATTACGAAGTTCGGCCAGGACATAACAGGGAGTTCTGAGTGCGATCCCGACTTCATCAGCGAGAGATGCAACCGGGTGGTGATGTCCGGCCAGGATAAGATGCCCGGCGAGTGACGGGTCAGGCCGGGTGTGTCCATGCAATACACCGAGTTCATCAAGAATTGAACCTTCTTTTGGTAGAATTTCATTGGGTCTTAAGAACTCTTCAATCCCGGGATCATGATTTCCCGGAGTTATCCTGATCGTTGTATGTTTTCTAAGGTCTGAAAAGAGCGATGGCAGTTCACGAAACTCCTGCCATGATGTTCCGGGAACCCTGTGTTTTACATCTCCCAGCATCAGGAGGATATCAGGAGATACCTCCTGGACCAGTTCGCTCAGACGATCGATTCTCTCCCTGCCTCTGCTCTGCAGATGAACACCGTGAAGTCTGAGATCAGACTCGATGCCCATATGTAAATCTGCCACAACCAGAATCCGTTGTTCTCCAGTAATCTGAAATGCAGGGCCAGATGGGAAGTACTCGATCTCCATGAGTCTGTCAGAGTATTTTTACAAAACCCGAAGACGGCTGGTATAACTCATCCTCGGTAATAAGAGCCCTTATAGTATCCAGAAGAAGGGTCTCATTTATCTTTTCCTTTTGTGCAAATCCGGTCAATTCCTGCACAGATACTCCTCTGGGACCCGAATGCTGTCTGATAAGCTGGAGCACCTTTTCGGTGGTTTCATGTTCATTAGCATTATCTTCTTCAGCATCTCCTGTCTGCTCTTCGGCAGTTCTGACCTGACTTGTTGCACGCTCTACAACTCCTGCAAGGACTTTGAGTTGTCGCACACTGGTTCCATATCTGGACATGTACCTGCGTTCCTCATCGCCCGGTGTGTCACCGCCAAGGAGTTCTGTTAGTCGTTTAAGTCTCTTGAGGGTCAGATATGCTGTTCGAAGGATCCATTGGTCGCGTTCCTGTCTGTTTGACTGGTGAATAGTATCCAGTATCAGTCTGAATCCAGATTCTCCTGGAGTGGTATCTGTTTCAACTGTTGCAGTTATCGAGACAAATGCAGGAGGTGTGATTGTATCTAATATTGTGATCAGATCTGGAGTTCGTGATCTGATTGCGAGAATAAATACACCGGTTGGATCAGCGACCCGTATGATCCATCCTGATTTCCCGCCTTTATTGATCTCTGTAAGGGCTCCACAGCAGTATAGTTTGTATATATGCTCCCCGGAAGGGGTGATGAGCTCTACTGACCGGGTATCTTTCTTCTTAATTACAAGATCGGTCTGTTGGATTTCAAGAGCAAATACCCTGCTACAGGCATGAATTGTTTGGACATAAGGCTCTGGATTTTTCATGGATGGTTGGTGGAATTGAAGTTCATGACTACAATTATTATTCCTTAGTTAATTCACCTTGAGGAGATACATATCTTAGTGGCATCTTCCTTATGGGCTCTATAATACCTTCTTTTTCTCATGAATCTGATATTTACTTTCTCTACCATGAAAGAGGCGTTGATTGCTGAAATCTGCGCTACTATATAATCTGGAAAATATTTTCAATTGTTGATAACGTATTTTGGATTCGTATATCACAATCTGACGACACACCTGCTCTAATTTCCAACAATTATATATATGTTCTGGATAAAACCAGTGGTTAAGTATCGCGGGAAAGTCAGAGGCATTTGAGATACCTCTGGTGACGATAACTGCGTATACCGTATGTTCTGACGCGGGTTATTCATATGATGGGGAATGTTAAGCCAGTTTGGTACCTCGTTCTGACCATTATTCTGGTTGCAGGTGCTCTCCCTGCAGCAGTACTGGCAGATGGAGGAGACAAAACGGCAGGGGAGGCTGTTATCGCCTCGATGCCCATTTTGTTCATTCCGAATGAAGGGCAGTTTGAAGATAATGTATCGTTTCAGGCTCAGTCTTCACCTGATCAGGTGATTACAGTCTTTAAAGATGGAATCGAATTCAGCCCATCTGGCAATAATACAACGACAGTCCAGCCTGTCTTTGTAAAACTTGTCGGGGCAGAAACAAGTACTGAAATAATCGGGCTGAAGCCAGTAAATGGAACCGCAAACTATTATTTTGGTTCTGACTCATCAGCCTGGAAAGATGGAATCAATCTGACCTCTGAAGTTCAGTATACAGAACTCTATCCGGGTATTGCCATGAACCTGTCTGGTAAGGGTGGTAACCTGAAGAGTGAGTACGTAGTTCAGGCAGGAGCAGATCCATCTGTTATTACATTACAGTACTCTGGGCAGGAGTCTCTCTCCCTGAATCAATCCGGTGATCTGATTATCAAGACTGTAAGTCGTGATATTGTAGATCAGGCACCTGTCGCATATCAGGAGATTGATGGATCCAAGGTTGATGTTGACTGTTCATATAAGATCGGAGAGGACAACACCGTCACATTTACGCTTGGTTCCTATGATAAAGAACAGACACTGGTCATTGACCCGGTGATGAGATACTCACTGTACTTTGGTGGTGATGGACGTGACCAGGGTAACTGTATCGCTGTTGATAATGACGGGTATGCATACTTCATTGGGACAACCTGGTCAGATCACCTGAAATATCTCAAAAATGAGACCGTGACTTCCGGAATGAGTGCAGAAGGACTTGCTCCGGGAAGTGTCCAGCCATATTATGGTGGTGGTGACAAGGATGCATTCATCATCAAGATCAATCCAGATGGAACCGATCTCGTTTACATCTCCTACATCGGAGGAAGTGGAACTGATGAGGGTACCGGCCTTGTAATAGACAAAGAAGGTAATGCCTACATCTGTGGTGGCACAAACTCACCAGATTTCCCTGTTAAGAATGCATTCAGAAACAAAATCTCCGGTGGCTATGATGTTTGGACCGCAAAACTGGATCCGACTGGAAAAGATCTTGTGTTCTCCACTTTTATCGGTGGAACATCTGATGATTTTGCCTACGGAATCGCAATAGATGAGAAGAACTCCATTTTGGTTACTGGTGAGACCCGGTCCTGGGATTACCCTGTTGTAAACCGGTACCAGTTATCTCCGTTCGGTGGCCTGAGTGATGCATTCATCACGAAACTGGTCCCTGAAGGAAACTCAATCGTCTATTCCAACTTTATTGGTGGAACTGCAAACGAAGCCGGTAGTGCGGTAACCGTTGATCCGAATGGATATGCCTGTATCGTCGGACAGACAGAATCACCAAACTTCCAGGTTATTAAGCCATATCAGTCAAAGTTGAAAGGATCATTCAACGCGTTTGTCACGAAATTTGATCCTGAAGGAAAGTATCCGGCAGCCTACTCCACATACCTCGGAGGAAGCAACTGGGATGATGGAAAGAGCATCATTGCGCATCCCGATGGATCACTCACTGTTGTCGGTTCTACAAAGTCTCCAGACTTCCCGACAGTAAACCCGATTCAGCCACAGTTGAAAGGTCTTCAGGATGGATTTATCTCGACTCTGAGTCCAGATGGATCATCGCTGACCCAGAGCACGTACTTTGGAGGTT
>QKDV01000089.1 GCA_003251955.1 Methanospirillum hungatei | reverse complement strand
GTATCTCCCGGTGGAGTATGCACTACACCATCTAACGTCACCTGATAGACCGTCCCATTAAGTTGGATTAATTCGCCGTCCATATTTTCAAAACCTCCAACTCCGAGATTACCCAATTCGTTCATCTCGTCAACGGTGATGATACGATCATAACTGCCTGCCTCAAGAATAGAAAAAATCCCTGCCTGGGTGGAGAGATCGTCATCGGTCATATCGGCAACAACTGGCAGGCTGGCAATTCCTATCAGCACTATCAGAGTAAAGCAAATGAGAGATACTGGGATCAGTTTCATGGCATCATATGTCTCTTCGGATCTGAAGAAACCTCCTTTTCTTGTTCCATCCATAAATTTTATTAGGTCTGTTCTCCCGCATATGGATATCAGTAATCCCCGCACAAGGTTGATCAGCACCTGTAGACAGATGAGATACCTGTCCGGGCACCGGAGGCGATTCATATTAACCGATATATCTGCATTCACGGACACTTTTACCAGCCTCCCCGAGAAAATCCATGGCTTGAGGAGATCGAATATGAGGGTTCTGCATCTCCGTATCATGACTGGAATGAATTGATCACTGCAGAATGTTATACCCCAAATGCTTCATCGCGAATCCTGGGTGCTGGCAAAAATATTCTGGATATTGTTAATAATTACGCCAGGATCAGTTTCAACTTCGGCCCGACGCTCCTCTCCTGGATAGAAGATCATAACCCGGGACTTTATGATCAGATCATCCAGGCAGATCGTGATAGTCAGAAGCGTTTTTCAGGACATGGCTCTGCGATTGCCCAGGTCTACAATCATATCATCATGCCGCTTGCTTCACGGCGGGACAAAGAGACTGAGATCATATGGGGTATTCGTGATTTTGCCACACGGTTTAACCGGATGCCCGAAGGGATGTGGCTTGCTGAAACAGCTGTAGACACCGAGACACTAGAAATATTAGCAGAACAGGGCATCCTTTTTACTATACTCTCTCCGTATCAGGCGCGAAGGATACGGAAGAATGCGGCAGGTTCATGGGAATCCACAAATCCGGAGAGACTCGATATCGGCAGACCGTATCTGTGCCGACTTCCATCAGGAAGATCGATTGCCATCTTCTTTTATGATCATGCTATAGCAAGTGAGATAGCGTTTGGTTCTCTGCTGAGTAACGGGGAGAAGTTTGCAGACCGAATGATCTCAACCTTCTCATCCAGAGACAACTCTCCCCGGCTGCTTAGCGTTGCAACCGATGGCGAGACATTCGGACACCATCATCGGTTTGCTGACATGGCCCTGGCATATGCCCTCCATGTGATAGAGGAGAAGCAACTGGCCAGGATAACAATTTTCGGGGAGTATCTGGCAGATCACCCTCCTGAACATGAGGTTGAGATATTCGAGAATTCATCATGGAGTTGCAGTCATGGAGTCGCACGTTGGCACAGTGATTGTGGTTGTAGGACGTATCATGCCTGTCTGATATCTGATCCCAGTAAATGTGTGACGCTTGCAAACACCACTCCACCGTACAATCCAAGGCTTTGGAACCAGAAATGGCGTGGACCGCTGCGGGAAGCGATGGATAATCTGAATGCCTCTCTTGCAACATTGTACCTGAAGGAAGCCGCTCCGCTCTTTTCTGATCCCTGGGCAGCACGCAATGAGTACATTGATCTGATCCTTGATCGGTCTGATAAACGTCTTGACTGGTTTTTTAGCCGGCACATGAATGTGGGTTATTCTTCTGACCAGGCGGTAAGAGCACTCAGACTTCTGGAAGTTCAGCGCAATGCCCTTCTCATGTACACCAGTTGCGGCTGGTTCTTTGATGAAATATTGGGGATTGAGACCGTTCAGGTGATGATGTATGCCTGCCGGGCGATTCAACTAACGTATGAACTAACTGGTGTTGATTATGAACCTGCTTTCACCGGTATACTCAGCCGTGCTGTGAGCAATGTCCCATCATCTGGTCGCGGTTCAGATATCTATGAAAGGTATGTAAAGAGGGCGATTGTCGAGAGGGACCAGATCGCCTGTTTCTATGCTATCGTTCAACTCATGGACGATTCTCATGTAGCAGTGACTCTATATAGGTTTTCTATCCAGTGCGTTCAATGCAGACATGAGCAGTCAGGAAACCTGAGCCTCATGACCGGTACTGCGACATTCAGATCAATATTGACCCATGAAGAAACACACCATATCATTGTATCAGTCTGGCTCGGAAATCAGGTCTATGTTGGTGGAACCGGCCAATTCATCTCTGAAGAACTCTTTGAAAAGATGGAGCATGATCTCTGGGATGCCTATCACCGGCAGGATATCCCTGGATTGATTCGCGGTTTGAAGAAATACTGTACAACCACGATCCCTCTCAGAAAGATCTTTTCTGACGGGAGACGGAGAATTCTCTCATCAATTCTTGCTGACACTCTTGCAGATCAGGAGGTCATTCTCTGCAAGTCTTCCTCCAGGAATGCCTCTCTTGTGCGGTCTGTGAAAGAGGAGGGAATTGCCCTACCGGTATTCGTTGAATCGCAGGTTCAGTACACTCTCAATGTTGATGTGAGAATATGCCTCGATACTGGTAACGGAGGTATACGGTCACTCCAAAGAGCTGTGACCCGCCTGATTCAAAGCAAAGCAACCCCTGATCTCCGTATGCTTGGCAATTCTGGAGCAGACCGCATATTCAGGGATCTCAAAGTGATTGCCCTTGAACCAAAGGCCCTGCAGAAGATCCATGATCTGAACATACTATTTGACTCCCTGAAACCACTTTCACTCCAGATGGACCTTCGGGAGAGTCAGAATCTCTACTTTGCCCTACAATCCCGTTGCCTCGGCTTGGCTGAGAAGAGGGTACACAGTGGTGATGTAGTATCACAGAAGTGGCTGCAAACGATGCAGGAGCTTGGGAGAAATCTTGGTGTCATTTATGGAGTTCCCTCTCCTACAGACAGAAACATCTCCACCTGATCCTCCTAAAAGGTCAGGAATATTTTTCTTTGGTTCTCTTCATACTGATCAGATCGATTCATGAGGACGAGAGGAAGCGGAGTACTTCTGCATATCACATCACTACCGTCAAGGTTTGGAATTGGCGATCTCGGACCTGGTGCATTTAATTTTGTCCAGTTTCTCAAAGAATCTGGTCAGCGGTACTGGCAGATCCTCCCGATCCATCCGACAGAGTACGAGTATGATAACTCCCCGTATCATGCATTATCCGCATTTGCCGGAAACCCGCTTCTGATAAGTCCCGATGGTATGGTCTCTGATGGTTTCATCGATCCTGAAGATCTCGAGCCACTACCATCATTTCCTCATGAGCATGTGGATTTCTCACAGGTCATCGCTTACAAGCACGAGTTATTCTCCAAAGCTTTTGAACGGTTCAAAAGATCTGATATTAATCATGAGTTTTTAGAATTCTGCAATAAAAATGAAGGGTGGCTTGATGACTATGCTCTCTTCCAGGCCTTACGACGAAAATTTTCTCCGGTCCGGTGGGGTGACTGGCCTTCTGATCTGAAACTCCGCAATCCTGATGCATTAGAGAAGGCTCGTGCTATTGAGGCTGAATCGGTGTTAAAAGAGAAATTTCTCCAGTATCTCTTCTTTATTCAATGGGATGCATTACGAGCGGTTTGCAGGGATGCAGGAATTCTTCTGATTGGTGATATTCCTATCTATGTTGACTATGATAGCGCTGATGTCTGGGTTCATCCCTGGTTCTTTAAACTGGACAAGGATCTGAGGCCAGCGGTGATCGCCGGTGTTCCTCCTGATTACTTCAGTGAAACCGGACAAATCTGGGACAGTCCTGTCTATTCGTGGGAAGTTTTACAGGAATCAGGATTTTCATGGTGGATTTTGCGGATAGAACATCTTGCATCAATGGTAGATTACATAAGGATCGATCACTTTCGTGGTCTGATTGATTTCTGGGAGATTCCTGCAGGTTCAGAGACTGCAGTGACCGGCAGGTGGGTGTCTGCTCCCGGTTATGATCTCCTGAAAACCATTGCAAAGAGATCCGCATACCTTCCTATCATTGCCGAGGATCTTGGAATCATCACTCCTGATGTTAGAGAAGTCATCCATGAGTTCTCTCTTCCCGGGATGAAAGTCCTGATCTTTGCATTCGGGTCAGGGATAGCAGGTAATCCTTACATTCCCCATAATATTCCTCGTGATTGTGTTGTCTACACGGGCACTCATGATAATGTCCCGGTTCTTGGTTGGTTCACCTCAGAGGCGTCAGATGAAGAGAAAAAAAACCTGGCAGCGTATCTTGGCAAAGAGCCCGCGGCTGAAGAGGTCAGTTGGATGCTTATCAGACTTGCGATGATGAGTGTGGGAAATACGGTTATCATCCCAATACAGGATCTTCTGAACCTTGGCAGTGAATCCCGGATGAACTCTCCGGGTACCAGAGATGGTAACTGGCTGTGGAGAGTCTCTGAAGAAGAGATAACTAATAGTCTGTCTGAAAAACTGCATGAGATAACTGAATTGTACGGCAGGTTGTAGTTCATCTCTTCATCACTAGGTTTTTTAAGAGTTTTCGAGCAACTCGCATTTTTGAGATCGATCCCACGGATGATAATACATTAATAATATCCGTCTCAAATATGGTATCATGACAGGGCCTGAGGATCTTGAGTGTCTGAAGCATATCGCCCTCCTGGGCGGACTTCATGATCCGGTTTTTCTCAACTCACAGGGCCTTGGTACAGAGCTCGGGATCAGTCCGCAGACTGCTTCACGCCGGCTCAAGTCACTTGAGCAACAGGAGCTGATCCAGCGGAGTATCAACGCAGACGGGCAGAATGTGACCATCAGCGAAGAGGGCGAGTCTGTTCTTCGAAGAGAATACTGTGATTATTACCGCCTCTTTGGAAGAAAAGAACAGCAGTACCAGTTCCCGGGAACTGTGGAATCAGGTCTTGGAGAAGGTGCCTACTACATGAGTATCCGCCAGTATACGCAGCAGTTTGAGAAGATCCTGGGATTTGCACCATACCCCGGAACGTTAAATCTCCGCCTTTCACCTGTAGCAATTCAGCGGAGAAAAAA
>QKDV01000270.1 GCA_003251955.1 Methanospirillum hungatei | reverse complement strand
TTCACCTTGACACGCTGCCGTTCCATCTTACGGGCAATAATCAGGTTGGCATCGTTACCTGAGATCCCTATAGCCTTCCCGCCTGCCTTTGAGATCAGGGATACGATGTTGGTGTTGATCTTGCCGACGAGAACCATCTGTGCGACTTCCAAAGTCTCATCGTCAGTGATCCTGAGACCGCCGACAAACTTAGGCTCTTTTCCGAGGGCTTTCATCTTCTCGGTGATCTCAGGGCCGCCACCGTGAACAAGGACAACCTTGATCCCCACGAGCTGGAGCAGGACAACATCACTAACCACAGTATCAAGGATCTCTCCCTCGACCATGGCGTGGCCTCCAAGCTTGATCACCATGGTTTTGCCATGGAACTTACGAATATAGGGCAGGGCCTCCATGAGGACGTCTTCGCGTTTCATGTTGTGTACTTCCCGTTGATCTCGACATACTTCTCTGTCAGGTCGCATCCCCATGCAACTGCCTTTCCATTTCCTGCAGAAAGATCGAGTTCTATCTGTACCTCACGACCACCGAGTGCTGCTTTAGCGAGGCTCAAATCTTCACTCAGTACTCCTCTCTCACATACTGCAGCCCTGCGTTCTGAACCTGCTATCCAGCAGGAGACCTTTTCAGGATCAAATTCAGCTCCAGAGCGCCCTGCTGCCGCAACAATCCGCCCCCAGTTTGGGTCTTCACCATATATAGCAGTCTTAACCAGAGGAGATCCTACCACTGTTCTGGCAACGAGATCTGCCTCATCCTCGCTGCGGGCACCTCTCACGATAACCTCAATCAGTTTTGTCGCTCCTTCACCGTCGCAGGCGATCTGCCGCCCAAGGCTGATACAGCACTCTTCAAGTGCTGATGCAAACTCATTCAGCGGCACCTTTCCGGCAGCTCCGGTTGCAGTACAGAATACAACATCATTGGTGCTGGTATCACCGTCAACAACCACCCGGTTGAAACTCCGGCTGACCGCAGTCTTCAGGGCTGACTGAAGATCAGGTGCACTAATCTCTGCATCCGTGTAGACGTATCCGAGCATTGTCCCCATATTTGGGGCTATCATTCCCGAACCCTTACAGATTCCACCGATGGTAAATCCCTCACGGGTTACCAGAGCATGTTTCTCAACAAGATCAGTGGTCATAATCGCTTTTGCAGCGCTGATTTCTGCAGATGGACTGTGTGCAAGATGAGGTGCGATTTTATGGCATTGATCCCTGATGAGTGGAAGGTTGAGGTACCTGCTGATAACTCCGGTACTTGCAACTCCTACCTCAAGAGGATCAAGCGAGAGTTCTTCCGCGGTGAGGGCTGCCATTTCCTCGGCATCGTTGATACCCCGCTGACCGGTCAGAGCATTGGCACATCCACTGTTGGTAACCGTGGCTGCAAGCTTTCCCCGCTTTATCCGGTCCTGCATCAGGATTACCGGAGCTGCCCGTGCAATATTTTTTGTGAATGCTGCAGCAGCAGTTCCTTCTGCTCTGATAAGGGCAAGACCATACTTCCCTTCCTTTATACCGGCTGCATAAACTCCTTCAACTGCACAGATAGACTGCATCTCACTCATGAGATCCTGCTCCTTTTCCACCTGATATTGCCCAGACGATATCTTCCCTTGTGATGATACCTTTCAGTTCGTCACCACTCACTACCGCAAGTCGGTCGATCTTCTTTTTGAGCATAAGAGCTGCAGCAGCCTCAATATCCTCTTCAGGCGTTATGGTGATCACCGGACTGCTCATGATCGAGCCCACCTTTTTACTACCGATATCGGTGAGTGCCTCTTTTGTACGCTCCCAGTTGATGAACTCACGAATAGGTAGTTCGATAACCTCAAGGGGTGAGGGTAACCAGAGGTCGTCTGACGGACCTTTGGTCATGAGAAGTTTAAGCAGATCAGTCTCAGTCACCATACCTGCAAGACGACTACCATCCATCACCGGGACACCACCTATGTGTCTCGTCCGCATCAATCCTCCGATCGAAGAGACGGTGTCATCAACATTACAGGTCACCGGGTCCGGGGTCATTGCATCCTGTACTAACATATGTATTCTACGGCAGAATCGCCGGGCTCCATAATCCTTCAGTCTCTTTGAACCCGCACATGAGGTTCATATTCTGTATTGCCTGGCCGCTTGCTCCCTTGACCAGGTTATCTATTGCAGATACAACCACTACCCGCTCCTCCGATACTTCTACTGTCAAATCACAGAAGTTGGATCCCCTGACTGAGTTCAGGGACGGACGCTGGTACCTGACAAAGGGTTCATCTTTGTAGAAATCATGGTAAAGCTTCTCAACCTCCTGCTGTTCCAACGGCTCGTTCAGGAGAATGTGAGCAGTAGTCAGGATACCACGGTTCACCGGGAGAAGGTGAGGAGTGAAGTATGCCTTTGCCCCTGACTTCAGAAATCCAAGCTCCTGACGCATCTCTGCAAGATGCCGGTGACTCGTCAATTTGTATGCAGTCAGGTTGTCACCTACGTTCGGATAGTGAGTGGTCTCAGAGGCATTGTCACCTGCACCTGAAACACCAGATTTTGAGTCGTAGATGATCGTTTTAGCACGCCCGGCAAGTGGTGCTGCCGCCAGAGTTGCACCAGTCGGGAAACATCCCGGATTTGCAACAAAAGAAGCATTTTTGCACTGCTCGCGGTGCAGTTCACACAGCCCATATGGGGCAGGGAAGTACGCAGTATGAGGAACCCCGTACACCTTCTCAAACACCTCTTTAGGGAGGCGGTAATCTGCCGAGAGATCAATAACTTTGATCCCCTGTTCAACCATAGAAGGGGCATATGCCATCGCTGCTGTATGTGGAACCGCCAGGAAGGCAACATCCACATCAAGAGATGAGACCTCGGGGTTCGTAAAGGTCAGATCAGTAAACCCACTGAGATGGGGGTGCCGGGAGGTCACCGGCTTTCCGGCAAGCTGTCGGGAGGTCGCACTGACCACCTCAGCATGGGGATGTGCATGCAGGAGCCGGAAGAGCTCCCCCCCTGTATAGCCGGAAGCGCCGATAATGGCAACTTTCATACTATTAACATCTGCTCTGCATCGGGTATTAACCTCCCTTCCCTTCTTCAGTGTCTCCCATCTGGATTTTGTGTTGGCAAACAGATCTCAAGGGCTCATCGGAGGTTGTTTATCGCATTGAAACTAAGTCATTAAGGACGTAATTTTAGTTTAAACCTCTATCCTTCACTAATGAGAGACAGATAACCAGAACACCAGGCATGAGAGAATGCCTTACAAGATATGACATCACCCAAGGAATCAGGCAATGGTCTGCGCGAAAAGCCAGGGAGAATAACCCCGGCAATGCAGCAGTTTTACGAGGCAAAACGCCAGTACCCGGACTGCATCATCTTCTTCCGTATGGGTGATTTCTATGAGACATTCTGCGAGGATGCAGAAATCTGTGCCAGGGAGATGGAGATAACTCTCACTTCCCGGGGCAGAATGCCTGACGGGCAGGATATTCCACTTGCAGGTATACCGTTCCACGCCCTTGACGGGTATCTCTCACGGATGATCAGTCGTGGCTACAAGGTCGCCATCTGCGAGCAGATCGAAGATCCTAAGAAGGCAAAAGGGATCGTAAAACGTGATGTTGTCAGGGTGGTCACACCGGGGACAGTGATCGATGCTGCTCTGCTCCCGGGAGAGGGAGCACGGTACCTGATGGCAGCAGTGCCTGATCAAAAACGAAAAAAGATCGGGATTGCATTTCTTGACATCTCAACAGGAGATTTCCAGATATCAGAGGTGCCTGCAGACGGATATGGTGAGGAACTGCGAGCAGAGGCAGTCAGGTTCAGACCTGCCGAGTGCATCACACCGAAGGGTGCTGATCAGGAGATAGAAGGATTCGTGAGCCGCCTGATTCCTCTGATATCGCCACAGGAGCCCTCTCTTTTTGAGCAAAATGGAGCGGAGGATCTTCTCTGTCGGCAGTTCGAGATAAACTCACTGGACTCTCTCGGTTGCAGTGATATTCCTGCAGCCGTGACAGCTGCAGGGGCAGCACTCGCATACGCCCAGAAGACACAGTTCGATCCTCTCGCCCATATCAGATCACTCTCACGGAACCTGCAGTCAGAGTATCTTGTACTTGATGCAGTCACCCTCAGAAACCTTGAAGTGATCTCTAACATTCGTGACCGGGCCGAAGAAGGAACACTGGTTAATACCATAGACCTGACTCAAACCCCTATGGGAAGACGCCTACTCAGGCGATGGATTACCGCACCACTGAGATCAGTTGACGCCATCAACCAGCGCCTTGATGCTGTGGAGTTTTTTACCCATGAGACGATACTGCGTCAGGATCTGAGGCAATTACTCCACAGGTATGCAGACCTTGAGCGTATCGCAGGCAGGATCTCGTATGGTAATGCAAGTCCGCGTGACCTGGTGACACTTAGTAATGCACTCAGTGCTGCGTCATCAGTCAGGGAGCTCTTTTCAAATCTCGAAGAAATTCCTGAATCGATCAGGTTCTCTGTAAACGGGATATCAGATCTTCAGGATCTTGTTACTCTGATCGGGCATGCAATTGTTGATGATCCACCTGTTCTGATCAGAAAAGGCGGGGTTATCAGGGATGGATACCATGAGGAACTTGACCGCCTCCGGCTGATATCACGAGACGGACGTCAGTGGGTCGCTGATCTGGAGCAGCAGGAAAAAGAGCGGACCGGGATAAAGTCCCTGAAGATCAAGTACAACGCGGTTTTCGGATTTTTTATCGAGATCACCAAAGCAAACCTCTCATCAGTCCCTCTGGATTACGAGCGTCGGCAAACCACAGCAAATGGGGAACGATTCACCATCCCTGCTCTTCGCGAAGTGGAATCACAGATAGCAACTGCTGATGAACGATTGTTAAGCCTGGAAGAGGAGCTTTACACAGCCCTCCTTACAAAACTCCGCGAAAAGGTTTCTGCTCTACAGGAAACAGCCCATGCAATCGCAAGAATTGATCTTTTCGCAGGCCTCGCAGAGGTTGCATTAAAATTCAGGTATGTAAGACCTCACCTTACAGATGAACCGACTCTTCTGGTAAGAGAGGGTCGTCACCCAGTTGTTGAAGCAACTCTTGCGAACGGATTTGTACCTAATGATGCAGAGATGAGCGCTTCAGGAGAGCA
>QKDV01000308.1 GCA_003251955.1 Methanospirillum hungatei | reverse complement strand
TTTTCGTTAAAAAATCACACGGGATTTAATATAACAAAGAGAATAAAACAAGATCTTTATAAATATTATAATCAGAACGAATCAAATTATGATTTTCTCAGTTGCTATTTATAGCACTATAGTAAGTTTTAGAAAAACTGTATATTGTGCTCATTAACAGGTAATAGAAGGATCCAATTCACGTTACATTAATTTTAGGTGCCTAATAAGGTACTATCATGTGAGTCAGTGCAATAGAAATTAGATCCCATTGAGACTCTTTTGTTAAGCCAATAAAACAGAGAACACACATTACAGCGAAAGTGAACACAACGCTTATATGGCCCATAACTTAGAAAACTCACCAATATAAGATTATTTTTAGGTCACCCGATCACTTTCACCCTGTTTACTAAAGCTTTAGATACCGGAGCTTGAGATCAGGGTATGCCATGCCTCCAGTCTTACACCCTGTCATATCAGGATCCTCGGGGTCCTTCTCAGTAATTGCAGCACCAGTCGGGATCTTACTGGAGGCGCTCAGCACACTGCTGAGATCGAATCAGAACAATACCCTGTACCTGTGTGGTAACTATCCGCAGATCCTCACGAAATTATTTGTCAATCATGAACATGTAAAAATCCGGCGAGCACTTACCGCATATCAGATCCTGACTATTCTGGAAGACGCCGATGAACCACTCATCCTTTTTGAACATGACAGGAGCTGGTATCAGGATACCCCTGAACTCATCCCAATCATAGGAGAGATCTGCAGACGTAAATCATCGAATTCACAGATGGTTCTCCTCTTTTCTGACAGAGTTGATCGCTGGTTCTCAGAGATTGATCCATACGCAAACCGCGTTGTGTATTACCTGGACACTCTGGCAAAACCAAGAAAAAACCATTCAACTCCGGCGAATATTCAGAACACACTTGAAGGGCTCTGGTGATCTCCATGAGCAGTTCAGGCACATTTATTCTTGATTCCTGCCGGACTAAACAGGGCATCAGTTTCTGGAAGATAACAGATGGCAGTCTTGAGATAGCACATCACGATCAGTCACCCTCGTTCCTGATGAACTTCAGCGAACCGGATCAACATCGCGATCTCATAGAGGAACTCCATTCCACCTACAAAATTTCAGAATGCTCATTTCGATCTATCTACGAAGAATACCTAGGCTATAAAGTTCAGGCAGGAAGAGAGGTTGCAGAGAAGATAGAGAAGCAGACAAATTACATGGTCTCTTTATTTAACGTAGATATCAGGCCGGAGCAGCGATTTGCTGCAGAACATACCATTGTTCCCGGAGGTGTCACCGGAACAGATCGGTTTAATCCAGAACATGAATTTCCCGGAACATGTATGGAGATCGCCTTTTCTGAAAATCCACACAGGTCAGAGCATACCGGGATAGTATCAGTGACCGATGTGGATCGGAAAAGACCATATCTCCTGGATGGATCAGACAGGCAAAATATTGACGATCTCTGTGATATTGTTCAGTCCTCTGATCCTGATCTGATCTTCTTTCCCGATTATGACCGCTGGTCCTCTTACATCTGTGATCTGACTGACAAGTGGGGCATTGTAAATACGCTGAGCCGAACCGGACGATTCAGGAGACTCTCATCACGATCGTACTTTTCGTACGGGCGAATGGAACACCGGCTTGGGGCAATGATTCCTGAAGGGCGGGTCATTGTTGACACACGGCAGAGTTTCATGTACCGGGAAGGAGATGCCAGGGGAATTTTTCTTGCATCCCGTCTCTCCGGGCTCTCCCCTAACCTCACCTGCCGGCTTACACCCGGAACGCTTGTTTCCAGTTACGAGGTATACGAGGCCCTTGCCCGGGGTATTGCTGTTCCGTTCAGGAAAAACGATGCCGAGGCTCACCGGAGACTGGACGATATGAGGCTTGACTTCAGGGGAGGTCTGACTCTTCAGCCACAGCCTGGTATCTACGAGAATGTAACACAGATTGATTTCACATCGTTCTATCCTTCGATTATCGTAAAGTATAATCTCTCACCGGAGACGCTGGAATACCCGGAGAAACCAGGGTTTCTCGCTTCTGTGTTAGAGCCGATTCTCGATCTCCGCCTGATCACCAAGCAGAGGAAGCGGGTCGATCCCACCTATGCCGGAATGGATGGAATCCTGAAATGGATGCTTGTTACATGCTTTGGATATACAGGTTACAAAAATGCCAGATTCGGAAGGATAGAGGTCCACGAGCAGATCACACTCAGAGCTACCGAACTACTCCAGGAATGTGTCTCAAAGATTGGCGATCTCCGGGGCAGGGTACTTCATGCAATTATTGACTGCCTCTTCATCCAGGAGTGTGATCCGCTGTACGCACAGCGTGCGATAGAGGAACTCACAGATATCAAAACCGAGATTGAGCAGTATGACTGGATCGTTTTCCTTCCCCAGATCGACGGGACCGGATCATATGGAAATTATTATGGGCGGCTTGAGAGCGGGAAGGTGAAAGCCAGGGGTGTTGCTGCCCGCCGGAGGAATACGCCACCATATATCAGACAGATGCAGGAGGAGATGCTGAAACGGATGGCCTGCGAATGTGAGATCGATGGAATTGCATCCCACTGGCCGGAGGTCCGGGGTCTCTACCGGCAGTACTCAAACGGCCTGAGGGATGCTGATCCACAGGACCTGGTGATAAAGAGGAGAATCGGGAGAGAGCGATATCAGAACAAATGCATTCCCCAGGCTGTTATTGACGTGTACCGTCAGCATGGCGTCGAACTGGTTCCCGGGATGGATGCTTCGTTTATTGTCAGAGATGAGAAAGGGCTGCTGGTGGATCCCTCATTTGCTCCAAAGGATATCGATACCAGGTATTACCAGCGTCTTTTGGACCGGGCATGGAAAGAGATTGAGTTTGTGCATAAAGTTTGTGAGATGTGACTGATGAAGGAACAGACAAACCCACTCAAAAATATTCCAAAGGATGCATTTTCAGTCTTTCAGGCATCTCATGCCGATTTTCATACCTGTCTTTCAGATATTCCAGACAGGTATCCGGATGGCACGATCACGTACATCAATAATCATGATTATGTTCCGCTTCTCCGGTTCAGGGAAGAGGAACAGGACAGGCTAAGCCACATTAAGATAGGAGAACTTGCTGAACTCCTCGATTATATTTCAGGTGATACATCAGCAATTCTCTTTATTGAGTATCATCTGGCCTGGTTCAGGCCGGATAACAAGGTAGAACTGGAGCAGTTCTGTGAGACCTGTAAAGACAGGGCAAAGGCAGGTGGCCCGGTTGCTGTGATCACTGCAGTAATGGATAGAAACCTGTTGTCACTAGACGGGAAAGCGGATTATTTTTTCCAGTTAAAACCGTGGGAACTCAAGGGAAGAGCCCGTGCACTCAAGGACCAGACAGAACTCAGTATATTTTTGAAGTCCTGCACCAGCGTTGTGCAGAGAGGCAGGTTGTTTGGACAGATGAAACTTGAGGTATGATAGAGAAGGATCTAAAAAAGGACCAGATAAAAATCCTTATAGATGTTTATCTTCAAGATTTCGTCAAATATCTGTTTTATAGCATCAGCATCAGCGATAAAAAACGATTAATTTTTTATCATACACACTAATTTCAATTTATGAGAAGACCTTCCCTGCGATATCTTCTTCTGGCAATCTGCGTTATTGCAGCCATATTTGCGAGTTTTGGATATGCAGAGATAAATCAGGAAAATAGCAAGCTCGATGGATTTGACGACTTTATCACTCAGACGATGGAGGAGTATGAAGTCCCGGGCGTCGTTGTCGGTATCGTAGAGAACGATTCTGTTGTGTACCTGAAAGGTTTTGGTGTTCGTGAACTTGGGAAACCAGATCTGGTTGATCCTGACACCAGGTTTCAGATCGCATCAGTAACCAAGTACATTACCGGGGCTGCTATTGGTACGCTCGTTGATGAAGGAAAACTGAACTGGGATACACCGGTAATCACCGATCTGCCGGATTTTACATTGAAGGATTCCTATGTCGGTAATCATTCTAATCTTCGCGACATGCTGGCTCACCGGACAGGTCTTCGACGTGACGGGGAACTACTTGGAAGAGTCGGATACTCGAACGATGAAATATTGTATCGTATGAGATACCTCGAATCTGACGCAGGGTTCAGGGAGCGGTACCTCTACTCTAATGCCGGATACTTTATTGCAGGGGAGGCAGCAGCAAAGGCTGACAACCGGAGTTGGGAGGATTTAACCGATGCACGGATTCTCAAACCACTCGGGATGACAAGATCAGGATCTCACCCGGAGACTCTCTATCTTGACGATAACCATTATTCCGGTCATGGAGGAGCACCGGGAGATGTTCAGATCATTCCACTTGAGAATGCATCACTCCCTGCTGCCGGCCAGGTTGTCTCAACCGGAAGGGACATGACCCAGTTTCTGCGGTTGATGCTGAACAATGGAACAGTTGACGGTAAGCAGATTCTCACGCCAAAAACTGTTGATGATATCCATGCAGCAAGTCTTGTTGCCGGACGGAGCGGACCGTTGAAAGATCCAAACGGTGCAGTCGGTCTTGGTTGTGACTCGTATTACTTCCTTGGAGATCGCGTCATCGAGAAGAACGGAGCACTTGACGGCGTCCGCTCCATCGTCATTCTCATTCCCGAGAAGAAGAGCGGGCTTGTCGTTATTGCCAACAAGCAACTCACTGCGTTTCCGGAGGCAGTAAGAGATGAATTCCTTGAACGGTATATCGGAAAAAGCGGATTAGATCTCCAGGCACAGGAAAAAGCATCACAGGCTGGATGGAACTCTCTCATTAAAAACCCGGACCGGCCGTCTTATCCAGAGCCCGCGACTATCAGCCTGTCTGCCATTGCAGGAACATACACGAGTGACATGTATGGCAGCATGGATATTGAAGAAGGAACGGATGCAGAAGATATGACCATCGGGCTCGGTCCTAACGGGTATGCAGGGAATCTGACACACTGGACAAACAACACATGGTATCTCTCGTTCCCGAACCCTGATGATCTGGTTGGATACCTCACCTTCACAGCGACTCCAACTGGTTCAGTTGAGGGAATAGTATCTGATGAGTTTGGCTCTTTCACCCGGGCCTGATCAGATCAACCAGATAGGGAATTAAAACGAAAATCAAGCA
>QKDV01000210.1 GCA_003251955.1 Methanospirillum hungatei | reverse complement strand
AGCAATGCAGTTTTACACGAAGTTCATCCAACTTGTCACCCAGGTAAGCTGGAGCAACATCAAACTTGCACGGATCGTACATGAACGTGACCTCCTCCTCACATCAGTCAGAGAAAGTGAAGAGAAGTACAGACAACTGATAGAACATGCCAATGATGGCATCGTGGTAACCCAGAAGGACCGGCTCCAACTGGCCAACACCAGGATGGAGGAGATATCAGGATACAAGAAAAAGGATCTTCTCTCCCTGCCTTTTCTCACGTTTATTCACCCTGATGACCAGGCGATGGTCTCCGAGCGCTACTGGCAGAGGCTTAAAGGTCTGACTATCCCTTCGAGGTATCAGTTCAGGCTTGTGAGAGCTGATGGAAAATTTGTCTGGATAGAGGTAAGTGCGGTGCTGGTAGAATGGGAGGGCAGCCCAGCCACACTGAATTTCATCACCGATATCACGGAGCGGAAGCAGGCTGAAGATGCCCTTCGCGTGAGTGAAGGCAGGCTCTCAACACTTGTGCAGACACTTCCTGATCTCGTCTGGCTTAAGGATACTAATGGTGTGTATATCTCATGCAATCCGATGTTTGAACGGTTTTTTGGTGCTAAAGAGGCTGATATCGTAGGCAAAACTGATTATGATTTTCTGAGTCCTGATCAGGTAGAATTCTTCAGGTCCTATGACCTGAAGGTGATTGAGTCAGGTAAACCTGGCAGAAACGAGGAATGGATTACTTTTGCAGATGATGGTCATCGTGCATTGCTGGATACCATTAAAACTCCCATGTATGATTCAGCAGGCACTCTAATTGGTGTGCTTGGGATCGGGCGGGATATCACGTTACGCAGAGATGCAGAGGAGGGACTTATCTCTGCCCAGGAACGACTTAAAGAGGCTCACCGCCTTGCTCATTTCGGTACCTGGGATTGGATTGCAGAACCAGAATCCACAACATGGTCAGATGAACTCTACGTGATTTCAGGGATTGATCCCGGTCGTCCTGCTCCAAATTCTGCAGAGCAGCGACGTATTTTCACTCCTTCAAGTTGGGAACGGCTTGTCCAGGCGGTTGCCCACACCCTTTCTACTGGTGAGTCATTTAACCTCGAACTTGAGATGGTCAGGCCTGATGGGAGTACCTGCTGGGTTCAGGAGTTCGGAGGTGTCCAGAGAGACGAGAACGGTAAGATCATCGGTATACACGGGACACTACAGGATATTCATGAACGCAAACGGGCAGAAGCGGCCCTCTATGAAGCAAATCATAAACTTCACCTGCTTACCAGCCTCACACGCCATGATATTTTGAATCAGGTATCAGCACTTGAGTTGCTTTTAGATCTTGCATCACATTCTCCTGAACTTCTGAAGACCAGAGAGTATATCCAGGGTTGTATCGTTGCTGCAGAGCAGATAGAGCGTACTATAGGGTTTACCCGTGAATATGAGATGTTTGGGTTTGTATCCAGCGGGTGGCAGCGGATCAGGGGGATAATCAGTTCTGCGATGGCAGAGATCTCTCCTGGTGGTGAAATTGTCCAGAATGAGGTTCCCGCCGCTCTTGAGGTATATGCAGATCCCATCCTCCGGAAGGTCTTTACCACATTAATCGAGAATGCGATCCGGCATGCAGGAGAGATCACGTATATCCGCTTTTCAGTCACTGAATTCGCAGATCACATTGTCATTATTTGCGAAGACGATGGTATTGGAGTGCCTGTTAGTGAGAAAGAACTTATTTTCAATCATGGATACGGGAAGCATACAGGAATAGGACTCTTTCTCGTGCAGGAGATCCTTTCAATCACCGGGCTTTCAATACGGGAGACCGGGGTACTTGGAGAAGGGGCACGGTTTGAGATCCTGGTGCCTGCAGGAAAGTTCAGGAAGGCTTGAACCTACATCAGCAAATCCTGCTTGAGGCTTCAGGCAGAAGAGGTTTAGAAATTTCTTTTAGCGGAGAGTACTCCCCCAAAGTGCCTTTTCTCCAAGATATATTTCCAGAAATTATTTGAAAATATAATCGAATGTTCGGTGCCAGGATACATCCATGTGTTATTATGGGTGAAAAGAAAATAGAAAATATAAGAATTTGTGAATCTGTTTTGGGATATTTGGTGGAAACTATGAAAAAGAAGGAAGAGGTCATCTCCGTATTGAAAGAGAAACGATCTGATCTCATCCAGAAATATCATATTACCCGGATTGGTATCTTTGGCTCAGTTATCCGTGACGAAGCCGGGCCGGATAGTGATATCGATATCCTTGTTGATTTCAACGATGATGCCAGCCTTCTCGATCACTCCGGATTGAAAATTTATCTTGAGAAAATTTTCGGAGAACCTGTCGATGTCGTTCCTGAACGTTCAATCCGGGCAGAACTCAAGTCTTCTATTCTCTCTGATGTTGTGTATATATGAGAGACCCTCATCTTTATCTTCTTGATATCATCGATGCCTGCACTAGGATAGGCCGGTTTGTTGGGTCACTTTCACTGGATGATTTTTCAGATGATGAGAAAACCTTGAGTGCAGTTCGTGATCAGATCATGATGATTGGCGAAGCAGTAAAACAGATTCCTGATGAGATGAAGGAAAGACATCCGGAAATTCTCTGGAATGAGATGGCAGGGATGAGGGATGTTCTTATCCATGCCTATTTTAGAGCTGATGTCAGGTTGCTTTACAAAACGGCAACCTGCGATATTCCTGAATTAAAACCTCAAATTCAGTCCATGCTGAATGAATTGAACAAGCCGTGAACCCTTGTATAGATAATCTTCTCCTGTTATGGTTGCGGGAGAAGGGGGTGGATGGCGTAATGAGGACACCTCCCGTTCGAGAACCGCGGTCTTCTGAAGGGGTTCAGATCAGAGATGATGAAGCCTGTTAATAAATATCACATTTTTTATATCAAATAAAACAGATGTTACCCGATGACATATCCATCAGGTCACCCCTGTATTCTTCGTTGTCTCGTAATGTTCCTTGTTATGTTCTTCCTGGTTTCAACATTCTGCATAGCAGACCAGAATCAGGTATCTGCGACTGTTCCATCAGCCGCCCTGCAATACCAGTCTGAAAATTCAGGTATCGGGGAATCATCAGTATCAACAGACAATGTGGATTTTGACCGGGGATTGATGCATTTTACTCCGGCACAACTCATGGAGTTTCAGGAGTACCGAAATCAGATGCCCATGATAGCGGTTGCTACAGGAGAGTCTCTCCCTGCAGCTTCAAAGTCACTCCTGTCTGAGGTCCCGTACCTCGGTAAAAAGCGTGATCAGGGGTATTGCGGTAACTGCTGGGTGTGGGCCTCAACCGGGGCACTTGAGGTAACACACAGTGTCAGCAGTGATGTCAGCGATCAATTATCAGTCCAGTACTTTAACTCAAACTGGAATAACGGCTCTTCTTTTAGCAATGCCTGCGATGGCGGCTGGTCGTACCAGGTAGCTGATTTTTACAATTCTACATTGCATCAGGCTGTGCCCTGGTCAAATACCAATGCCAGTTACGCTGACTATTATTGGGAGGAAGGTCAGCCATCCGGTATCCCTGCTTCATCCATTGCAGATACACCGCATTATCCGATATCATCAGTATCTGATACCAGACTGGTTGTTAACCAGGGGCAGGGTAATGCAATCAACACGATAAAAAGCCAGATAAACGCAGGTGTTCCGGTAGTCTATTCATTCTTCCTGCCTAATGAAGGATGGGCTGATTTCAGATCGTTCTGGAAGAACGATTCAGAGACTGCTATCTGGAACCCTGATCCCTACAACGCTACAGAAATGACCGGGGGTCATGCTGTCCTTATCGTTGGATATGACGACACCGTCAATGAATCGTACTGGACTGTGCTGAACAGCTGGGGAGTCAGAGATAACAGGCCCAACGGTCTGTTCAGGCTGAAGATGGATATTGATTACAATGCTACGTCATTTCAGGATGGAACTGAGTATTCTGCCCAGTACTTTGACATAATCGCTGCTTCATTCTCTTCTGTATCCGGACAAGGGAGTTTGTCAGTCTCTTCAAACCCGTCAGGAGCTTCTATCTGGATTGATGACGTGAATGTCGGGCAGACACCAAATGTCATCACAAATATCACTTCCGGAATTCATAGCCTGAAGCTTTCGAAAGACTGGTATTTTGACAATTCTGATACATTCACGATCTGTGCCAATCAGACCACCACGATCTCAAAAGTACTCTCACCAGAGGGATCGCTCACAGTCTCATCTAAGCCTATAGGCGCTGAGATCTGGATCGACGGATCTGATACCGGATTAGTGACCCGGGCTGAGGTACTGCAACTTACTCCGGGAACCCATAACCTGACCCTTGTCAGGTCAGGATATGCAAACTATACCGCAACATTCAAGATTAATGCCGGTATGACAACACCCTTTATAGCCCTGATGGATGAGACCGGTGGAAGTATTGCGATCACTTCAAGCCCGTCAGGTGCCTCTATCTTTGTGGATCAGGCTGATACCGGATACCAGACACCAAAAACCATCTCCGGCCTCACTCCGGGAACCCATACAGTAATCCTGAAGAAAGACCTGTATAAAGACTGGGCCGGCTCTGTTATGGTTGCTGCACTGAATACAACTCCGGTTGATACGACCATGATTGCCGGGGGAAGTAATGGATCGATCTTTGTGAGTTCGACCCCATCTGGAGGAAAGATCACTCTGGACGGACTTACTACGGGCTATTCTACTGCAAAGAAGATCATTGGTATTCCTGCCGGACAGCACACTGTTACAATCAATATGAGTGGATATCAGGACTGGTCAAGCACGGTAACGGTTAGGGCGGGAGTTACTACCACGGTTTCAGGTAGGTTAATTCCCTAACCCTTCTTTTTTCTAAACCACCGTGAACTCGATACCTCAATAGATAAGTGTCGCAATATCACGTATGCAGTTCTCATCAGATCAAAAACTCATTCTCAACCTTTCAATAGTCGGCTTTTTTGCAATCTTCTCGACAACAATCTCAAAGAACCCTGTTCTTCCTCTCTATGCCTCGTCCCTTGGTGCAAACGAGGCACTTATCGGATTGATCTCTGCAGTCTCTCCGTTTGCGGGTATCATACTTAGTTTTCCGGTAGGAGTTCTCTCTGACCATCTCGGAAAGAGACGCCTTCTTCTTCTGG
>QKDV01000161.1 GCA_003251955.1 Methanospirillum hungatei | reverse complement strand
TTTAGGCCAATAATTTAAAAAGAATTATACTGTCTTACAAAAGGATGATAATACCGTTCAGGCATTCTTGCCCATTAGACTGATTACCTTACTTTCAGATGGAGAATATTGCCCGTCACCGGGGAAGAGAACACGTACATTTATCCCACCTTCCTGAATTACCGGAATCTTAAAGTTGTACTCACCTATCTCATCAGTTTGATCGAACCCCAGAGGATCCCATTCAATATCAGAATTACTGTCATTCGAACCGGACCAATTATCAGATGAATAGGACTGATAACCAATTTCACGGTTTGGAACACCTTTTCCGGATGAATCAGTGAGCCTGCCTTTGAAGACTACCTCATCACCAACTCGGGGATATGCCGGCCATCCAGAGAGAGTGAGAGTTGTCTTTCCGGTTTTTGTTGACGGAACCACATCAACTATGATCTTGGGACTATAGACTCCGTTGTATAAAGCTTCAAATCCCCACATACCTCCCACATCTGCAGGGAGTTTATAGAAGAACATTCCATGCTGATCAGGAGATGACAGAATAAAAGTTTCAGCAAGACTTCCTTCAGGAGCAGAAATCAAAATAACCACATCTGAAGGTGCTCCACCAATTAGCGATTTATCAATAATCCCTTTAAGAATAATCTCATCACCGATCTCCACATCATGAGAATCAGAGTCGATGATCACCTGATTCGGACTATCGTTTGTAATATCGTTATATTTCTCTCTGATCTCATCTCCAATAGTGACAGTACATAAGAGTACCAGACACATCAATGACATCAGAACTATTCGCAGGCAGATCGTACCAGCCATCCTCCTATACCAGATATCCAGTATCTATCTGACAGGTGCAATCATATCAGGCTTCGCGCATCAGTACTAAGCAAAGAGTAAACAAAAAATAAATCACTCATATTCTGCTAGGATATGATAGGGTAAAAATTACAAGGGTCTTCCGCGCATAACACAATTCATTCATTCCAGGATAGATCAACATTTGAACAGGGAGATCGTCTAAAAGTTAGATATTCATCACCATTTTCAGATGGCGTAATTTTTTGATAACACTATGGTTATTCCGGCGTGTGGTTTTGAGAAAAGGTTTCTTCACACACTATCGCACAAACCCTGCCAACTTTTCCGTCTTTAAGGCGGACTTTTATCCCATGGGGATGAAAGGACGAATTAGTAAGGATCTCACTCACCACTCCCCTGGTCTTTTTTCCTGATCTTTGATCTTGTTTCTGAATAATATCTACACAAAGACCAGAGTGAATCGAACCACGGCTCTTCCCATCATTTCTTTCAGGCATAATATCAGACACACAAATCAATCCGGTTTCATTCACGCCACCGGATATTTGAGTACTCATTGCAGATCACCCGGATAATACTGTTTGAAAAAGAGGTTACTCAGGGTGTCTAACCATCAGATATGCTATGACCATTCCAACCAGAGCCAGAACTGTCACCACCGGGAAGACACCGATGTACGACCCTGAAACATTCTTTATATATCCTGCAAGTTGCGGACCGGCAATTGCACCTGCACCATAAGCCAGAAAGACCACCCCATAACACCTGGGATAATCTCCGGTTCCAAAATATCCGGCTGTTGCAGTTGGGGCAATTGCAAGCCACCCACCAAGGCATCCCCAGAGTACCGCAAACGAGATGATATACACTGGAACTGACGGTGAGAGTGTGATCAGTACTGATGCACCCATTATAAGTACAAATGACACCATTGACACGGTCCTGACCGTTATGCGATCAACCAGGAACCCAAAGACAGGTCTGCCTCCACCATTGAATATGGCAAAGAACCCCACCAGTATCGTCGCAAGTACAGGGGAAATATGTGCAATTTCAGTGCCAACCGGCTTTGCGATAGAGATCGCCATGAGACCTGATAGACATCCGATAAAGTAACAGAACCATAACCCGTAAAATGCCCTGGTCCTCACCATTCCAGAGAGCGTAAATTCTCTGGTTTGATCCTGCGGTGAACTCTGTTGAGGTTCCCAATCGAACGGTTTCCACCCGGGAGGCGGAAACCTCTGAGGGAGGGCGAGGAGCACGGCAAGGATAATGAATACTATCCCGAAGATCCTGAAGGTTTCCATCACACCGGCTACAGAGATGAGGAACCCGGAAAGGTTGGCTGTAAGAAAGGCTGAAAAGCCAAACCCAAGTAGAACCAGTCCAACTGCAAGACCACGTCTGTCAGGAAACCACCGGGCAGCAACAGCTACCGGAGCACCATATGCTATTCCCACACCCAGACCACCAATAACCCCATACATAACCGAGAGCATCTGCACAGAAGACGCCATGGATGCCATTAGCCACCCAATCCCGGTGAGGAGACCGCCTGAAATGATGATCAGGCGGGGCCCGTACTTGTCCAATGACTTGCCAACTAGGGGCATTGCCAGGGCAAAACAAGCAAGAAATACCGAGAACGGCATGAGCAGTTCTCCGGCACTCACCTGCTGATGAAGGGTTTTTGTGAAGTAGTCTGCCAGTGGACCGACAAACACACTCCACGAATAGATACTTCCAAGGCAGAGGTTGAGGATCATCCCAAAGAGGACCAAAAGCCATCTGCCTTTATCTGCAGGCATCCAAAGGATCTGCAGATCCTGATCCGGATACTCCCTCATGGTGTACCTTACTCTTCCAGTGTTGAGATGTCCCCTGGATCCAGACCCATCTCTTTTGCCTTGAGCAGGCGACGCATGATCTTACCGCTCCTGGTCTTGGGGAGTTTATCCATAAACTCGATAGCATTTGGCATTGCTATCGGACCAATACTCATCCGCACATGATATGTCAGTTCAGACACCAGTTTCTGACTTGGTACATATCCCTGTACCAGTGTAACAAATGCCTTGACTGCCTGACCCTTGATCTCATCAGGGACTCCGATAACGGCTGCTTCTGCGACTGCCTCATGTTCAACCAATGCAGACTCAACCTCCGCAGTTCCGAGATTGTGACCCGCAACAATAATGATATCATCAGAACGTCCCAGGATCATGATGTACCCGTCCTCGTCCTTGACTGCAAGGTCACCAACGGTGTAATAATCCTTGATCTGCGTCCAGTACTTCCGGTACCGTTCATCATTGTTATACACGGTTCTCATCATTGACGGCCATGGCTCCTTGATTACCAGTAGTCCACCCTGTCCTGGAGGTAACGGATTTCCATCCTTGTCAACAACATCGGCAACAACACCAGGGATTGGAACACCGGCAAAACCTGGCTTCATCGGCATTCCAAGCGGTGTGGTGATCATATGCATACCTGTTTCGGTCTGCCACCAGGTATCCAGAATCGGACATCTGTTCTTACCGATAACTCGATAGTACCACTCAAAAGCTTCAGGGTTGAGAGGTTCTCCGACTGAACCAATGATCCTGAGAGAACTCAGGTCATATTTATCAGGCCACTGTTCACCCACTCGCATAAACATCCTGATTGCAGTCGGGGCAGTATAGAAGATCGATACTCCGAACTCCTCGATGATGCTCCACCATATCCCATAATCAGGATAATCTGGTGTTGTTTCAGTTATGACCACCGTTGCACCGACAGAAAGCGGGCCATACACGATGTAACTGTGGCCCGTAATCCAGCCGGGATCAGCCGAACACCAGTAGACATCGTTCTCCTTGATGTCGAAGATATACTTACAGGTGTAATGGGTTCCGACCATATACCCGCCACAGGCATGAACGATCCCTTTGGCAGTTCCTGTGGTTCCGCTGGTGTACAGAATAAAGAGGGGATCTTCGGCATCCATCTCTTCAACAGGACATTCATCAGACATCCCTTCCTGGATCCCGTAGTAATCAACCTCCAGTTCGGAGTACAGTTCTAGTGGGCATTTTTCTCTACAGAGTACGATGACCTTTTCAACACTTGGAGAATTCCGGACAGCATCATCTACGATACTTTTGAGTGGGATCGTCTTACCTCTGCGTTTTCCAACATCTGCTGTTATCACGATCTTCGCATTTGCATCCCGTATCCTTGAGTGGAGGGCTTCAGCACCGAAACCCGCATAGACAATCGAGTGGACAGCACCGATTCTGGCACATGCCAGGATGGCAACTACATGCTCAGGCACAAAGGGCATGTAAAAGCAGATGCGATCACCCTTCTGCACACCTAGGCTCTTCAGGGCGTTTGCAAACCTCATGACAGAGCGATAGAGTTGTCTGTAGGTCAGTACCTCTTCAGTCCCGTCCTCGCCACGCCAGATGATCGCTAATTTGTTCCGACGACCGTTGTTAACATGGCGATCCAGACAATTTTCGGTGATGTTCAACGTTGCACCGGTAAACCACTGTGCATAGGGGTGCTTCCATTCCCGGACCTTATCCCACGGGCGCATCCATTTCAGCTCACGGGCCTTCTCATCCCAGAACCCATCAGGGTCAGCGATGAATTGTGCATAAGCATCTTTGTAGTCCCCCAGTGCCGAGTTTGCCAGGTACTGCGGGTCAGGAATATATGCCTTCTTCTCAAGTTTGACTTCAAAATCTTCAGCCATAATTTGTCTCCATCATGATTAATCGTTAACAATACTCCCGCCTTCATGACCCTTTTCTGGAGTAATCAAAGGACAGGACGATGCACTATACGTTTTGAATTGTATGCAGCATCTGATCAGGAGTTATACACACCCATATTTAATAAATTGTATATGTCGTACATATTCGCCTAGATAATAAAAGAATAAATTACTATTATTTTCTGAAATAATGGCTTATAAACCGAGAAATTACAACCATCCAATAAAATATTAATTGGGCGATAGAGAGGATACGGTTTATCTGGAAGTATGACATTACAATATGTACGACAGATACAGAACCAGAAACGACCAGGTGAGGTGAAGGAAAATGATCGGAGATCTGGAAGAACTTATTCGTATCCGGGAACAACTCGCAGAACATCCGCGTGGCATGTCTATCACCGATATCTCACAGGTACTTGGAATGCACCGGACAACGGTGGCAAAGTACCTGGACGGGCTACAAATGAGAGGAGAAGTAGACCTTCGGATCGTAAGTACTGCCAAAGTATACCACCTCTCAAACCGGATCCCATCTTCTGCTCTTTCTTCATATACACGCGATCCATATCTCCTCATCACCTA
>QKDV01000269.1 GCA_003251955.1 Methanospirillum hungatei | reverse complement strand
GACTTTATCAAAATTTTCACGAGAATGTCCTCCTGCAGAGCTACATCCGTGAAAACCATAGATCCATCTGGGAGTTAATACTCCCGTCATCCCTTCAATATTTATATGGGAGCAATCCCAAAACCTCCCGTTTTCCTCTTTTCCTGACATTTCTCCAGAAGCATACAGATTTTTGTTATTACTTATTCTGAATGAAATATGCCTTCTGACTGGTATCTGGAAGCTAAAAAAGAGAGATTGAGGGATCAGAGGTACTCTTTCCCGTTCATATATGGGATGAGAACCTTGGGGATTTCTACTGTTCCGTCCTTTTGTTGATAATTCTCAAGAATCGACCTCATTGCTCTGGACGTTGCTATAGCAGTAGAATTCAGGGTATGGACGTACTGTTTTGACTCAAAGTCCTTGCTATCTCTTACCTTAATATTCAGACGGGTTGCCTGGTATGCCGTACAGTTAGAGCAGGAGACAACCTCCCGGTATGCATTCTCTCTTGGCATCCAAGCCTCAATATCATACTTCTTCGCAGCAACAGTTCCGATATCCCCGGTACAGATGTTAACCAGCCGGTAAGGGAGTTCAAGTTTCTGGAAGACTGCCTCTGCATTCTCCCTGAGTTCTTCATGAATCTCCCAAGAATCTTCAGGTTTGCAGTACACGAACTGTTCAACCTTATGGAACTGGTGCACCCTGAAGAGACCTTTGGTGTCAAGACCATGGGAACCGATCTCCCTTCTGAAACAGGGTGAGATCCCGGCGAGACGAACAGGGAGGTCTTTCTCTTCAAAGATTTCATCCTGAAACATCGCTGCTATCGGGTGCTCGCTGGTTGCGATCAGGTATGCATCATCACCGTCTATCTTGTACATCACCTTCTCGAAATCATCGAGATCAGTCACTTCTTCGTATGACTTCCGGTTGATCATGTACGGTGGTGATATTGGTGAATATCCACGCTCCATCAGCAGATCCAATGTGAACCTCTGGAGGGCAAGGTCAAGGAGGACAAGGTTTCCTTTAAGGAAGTAGAATCCTGCCCCTGATGTCTTGGTCGCCCGTTCAAAGTCTGCCCAGCCATTTTCGGCAGCAAGCTGACCGTGATTTTTCAGTTCAAAATCAAATGATCTGGGAGTGCCAACCTTTTTGATCTCAACATTCTCCGTGTCATCCTTTCCCTGGGGAACACTTTCATGGAGAATATTGGGCAGACGCATAAGATAATAATGGACCTTGTTTGCAAGTTCGTCCATCTCCACTTCATTATCTTTAATCTTCTGTGGCAGGCTGGCTGCCTCTGCCATCAGTGAAGATGCGTCCTCTCCTGCCTTTTTCGCACGGTTGATATCGTGTGAGATAGAGTTACGTCTCTGTCTCAGTTTATTATTGAGTCCGATAAGTTCCCTGTTACGGGCGTCCTTTTCAAGGAGGTCATCGACCCAGGAGATCTTTTCTGTATCGTTTCGTTTGACAAGATCGGCCTTTACAATCTCCGGGCTTGCCCGTACAAATCTGATATCAAGCATCGGTTGCACCCGTGGTATCTCTCATATCGTATCTCCGTTCTTCTTATCTTTTTGTCTTCAAATAACATCACATTGATGTATCGGTCCCGATGGAACAGCTACAGGATCTGGCTCTTATGAATTTATTATATTGAACAGATCCATCGGTCATAAATCGGGTCACGATCATTTTCCCAGACTTCAGGCTCATATCCTCCTGATTTCATCCAATTTTTGATAATATCAGCTTCCGGTTCAGTTCCAACCGTAATCATCACACGCTGAGAGACAGCGCAGATGGCTGATACGATCTCTGACCAGATATCATGGTTAAACAACTGGAGTTCACCAAACATAAAACCGAATGCACAGTCAACAGGTTCGGTCAGATATGCTTCAAGGAGTCTGCCGTCGATCCACATCGTTCTCTCCGGAACCAGTCTCCCCTCGGCGAAACCACGTGCGAGAAGAGCGTCATCGTTATCATATGAGAGTGGATTCAGACCCATCTCCCTCATGAGATGAGTGCCGATTCCGGTTCCGCAACAGCAGTCAAGACAGCTGATGTCACTTCTATTTCCTGTGAAAGAACTGATAAGATCCCGGGTGATCTGGAGTCTTTCCGGATTGAGGTCATCCGGGGCAATATCACTGGTGTTGATGAGATTATCTGAATAATATTTTCTTAAAGTGTCCTCGAACTCTCTCCTTGAAACCTGAAAAATGTCGCCGTCCATATTCTCAAGTCTGGCAATGAGGGTATCAGATGGGGTTCGCAGATGGAAACATGATGCCTCGATCTTTCCCTCTCCTGTCTCAAGCCCGACACTAAGTATCTCTTCGCTCTCATCGATCAGGATCCTGCTCCGCTCTGCAGGGATTTGCAGAAGCAGTTCATCCATCTCCTTGTAGCAGAGATCTGAGAAGAGCGGTTCGACAAGTCTGACCTCATCGGCTTCAAAAAATTCAGTTAAACTCATACCGGATCTCCATCTGTCTGCTCAGATATCCGGGTTCCCGCTGAAAAGAGTTATCGTTTGCAGAAGTAAAAAATGAGAATCCAGAATTACTTCTGGATCTTTGGAAGTTCAACCTTTGTCTTGATGATCTCAATCCGGCGGATTGGATAGAGCTCTTTGACCTTCTTGAAGGTTTCCTTGGAGATCTCGCCGTTGATGATCGCGTTGACAAAGACACCGAGTTCATTCTCGGTTCCATACTTGACAACTTCTTCTGAGAGAACCTTACGAATGAGGTGCTGCTGGCTCTGGTCAGCACGGGTGAGGGTGAAACAGGTCACGGTTGCCCTGACCTTGGATCCGTCCTTGCTGACAAAGTTCACGATGATCTCAATCCGGGAGGTCCGGCGTTTTACCAGTGATCTGATATAGTCTCTTGCAACCTCATGACCAATGAATGAGGTGTATGCAGAGTCTCCACCGACCTCGGTGATTGAGAACTTCATCTTGACGTTCTGCTTGGCGTAGTCGTTCACCAGCTCGGAGAGCGGTGCAGTCATGACACGGCCGATCAGTTTGGCCGGGTTATCTGCAACGGTGTCACCGAGGTAGACTTTACCAACATTCTCAGGGCTGTAGACCTTGTACCAGGACTTCGCCTTCCATCCTTCAACTCTTCTTCCTGACTGTTTCTTTCCTGCCATATGTTTACTCCATATGTTATGATAGCATCTCAGATCGCTCCGATCAATGTTCTGAACCTTTGTCAGAACCCTGTTTGCATAGCTCCTCCGCTACGGTTAAATTTGAAAGGTAATCGTCCACTGACGCGATGACTGAACGTATCTTGGTTCCGGTGATTACCGTCTCCACGACACCCTTTCCTTCGTGGATGGTTGCCCGTGTCTCCATCTCTTTTAAGTTATCTGCCGAAACCGACGCAGCGATGCACTCCGGGAAATCATGGACTGTTCTGATGATCCCGGTGATCTTCATGCATACACCTCGTGGATCCCGGTGATAAATCTGGAGAGTTGTTCACTTGCGATAGTTGCACCGGCCCGTGAAGTGTGACCTCCTCCGTAACCACCACAATCGATTGCCAAAGTGTGTACAAGTGTGCCGAGATCAGTTCCCTGGCGGTTAGGCACTCTGATAGACAGATGACTGGTCCCGTCGTCCTGGTTTGCAACCACGATCACGGTCTGATCTCCATTCATGGAAATTATAGTATCTGCAACATCACTTGCCAGTCTTTTGTCACTGATCTCATGTACCTGCCCTGCCTCTTTTACTCCATTCAGAGTCCTTTTCAACTCATCAATGAGTCTCAACCGGTGATCACGGGCTATATCCCATGCAGCTGGAAGTTCAGATGATGTTCGGAGACAGACTGCTGCTGCAATACTGCCCTGGGCTTCCTTTCCGCATGCATCGATGAGCATGGTAAGGGTGTGTGCATCAGGCACGATTTCACGTTCCAACTGATACACATCGCCATAAAGGTTCAGAAGTGCTTCAGGCCCGCTCCGTTCTGCTCCATCAAGAACCAACAGAGAGAGGAGTATATCGGTCGAAAGATCAGTTCCATCAGTACACTTGGCAATTAGAGCGGTAGTTTCGGCCTCGTTGCCGGAAGTACCAGGGAGATACGGATTTGTCGCAAGTGTCAGTTTTTCGGTGAGATCTCTACCGGCAAGGCGTATGCCCCTTTTCTTCGAGATGATCCCATTACCCATTCCTTCCAGGTATATCTCCTGGTTCTTACCTGTAAGAGACTGTCCGTCTCCGATGATCCCTGTAAGAACCAGTCCTGCAAGGTCGCGGTTGTCACCTATTGCATTTGCAACCAGGTACGCGGCTCCTGCTCCTGAAAGTTCAGTGTCCCCGTCGATTCCGGACAGGCGGGGATTTACGTGATATGGCCCTTCAAAGAGCGGGATGTGATGATCGATGACCATCGTCTCCTCCGGAAGGTCGGCAATTCCCGACCCGAGATCGCAGAGGAGAGTTTTTCCACCTTTCGGGATATCCTGACTCTGTATTCTTGGGACTACTCTGAGACGGAATGGGACATGGGCCCGGTAGAGTGCAATGCTCATGATCGCCCCTGCTGCGATTCCGTCGGCATCGTGGTGGCATCGTATCTCCACCTGATCCTGACGGGTTATTTGGGATGCCAGATCCTTCGCAGCAGTGTCAATGGACATTTTATAACCGTATTAACGGGAGAGGAGAATTTCTGCGGTCTCCGGCTTGTATAACCAGCCTGCCGGGAGGCGTTTGCTCTTGACGTAATACTTGACCAGGCGCCTGACTTTTGCCTCGGTGAGGTTGAGCTGGCGCTTGTTGTGAAGATCCTTCTTATTCTCGGTCAGGTGTTTTCTCAATCCAAGTGCCTTCTCAATCAGATTGCGAAGGTCTTCAGGGATTGATGACTCAAGGCCGTTCTCACGCAGTATTTCATCAACACGCTTTCCTGTTGCGAGCTTGACACTTGGAACACCAAACTTGTCACGAAGGACAAGACCTATCCGGGCACTTGAAAGGCCCTCCTTCTTCATATCTACGACCTGCTGGATGATCGTGTCCTTATCGGTGTTTGACCATTCGGGCGCAGAGGTGCGGTACGGCCGTACTGAACGGGAGATACCTCTTCTGCGAGCATGCATTCTTGCCATATCTAAAAGCCTCCGTTACATGAACAGAGTATAATCCTGCGGGAAAAGAGTATCAGCT
>QKDV01000071.1 GCA_003251955.1 Methanospirillum hungatei | reverse complement strand
TTCCATCAGCAAGCATCTTCGGTGAGGATATGAAGTTCCATCCCGGGTTTAATCCGATCTGGGCACTTGGAGGAGTAACTGCACCTACTGCGATATAATTCTGCTTAACTGCAGTCTTTGACTGTCCGTTCCAGTATCCGATAACCAGACCGACTGAGTACATCCCATCACGGCGGTAGACGTGAACTGGATTAGATTCGGTGGATGTTGTACCATCTCCAAAGTCCCAGTAGTATGTTTTCGGGCTTCCTGTTGATTTGTCAATAAACTTCACTGAAAGTGGAGCGCTTCCCTGAACCGGAGTTGCCGTGAACTCTGCATAACTTGCCGGTTTATTTGAGAAGTTCAGGTTCTTTGGCAGTATAAGGCCGTTAACAATGAGTTGTGTCTGATCTGCTTCAGAACCGGTGTCAGTCTGGAAACTGATTGTCTTACCAACATCACCCTGATAGATTGGAACTTCAAGGTACGGGCCGCTTGCTGAACCATACTGACCAGCGGAGGATACTGTGATCTGTCCACGTGCCTGGCCGTCTACAACTGCGTAGATAATTCGTCCGTATTCGAGAGGAGAACCTCCAACGGTTGCCATGCCGTAGAAACAATATTTGGACTGGGATGGTGAGGAAGAGGAACTGAAGGTCAGATCAAGGCGCTGGGTTATGATCCCATCAGCATATACATCACCGGTTGATCCGAGGGACATCAGGGAAATGCCTCCAATACTGCCGGTTCCGGTATTACCAACCAGGTACTGCTGTGAGGTTGTGTAGGTGGCACCGTTGTATGTTGCTGTAAAGGTCATGTACTGGCTGGCATCTGATGAGTAGACCGGAATGGTAAGGCCTGAGTACTGTCCTGTTGTGCTGACAGTTGTCTGTGCCCTGCCCACGTTGCCCACAAGAGCGGTGATAATTGTGCCGCTTGGAGCATACTGATTTCCAATCATTGCAGAACCACTCAGCACATACTGATTCTGGGAAGAAGATGATGATGTAAACGAGAGACCAAGGTTCTGGGATATCACTGACTCTGCAGAGACAATTTCCGGAGAACCGGCTGACATCAGGGTGACTCCTCCGGAGCCCCGTGCACTGACCTGAACCTGCTGACCTGAGTAGTACGTGATTCCGTTGTATGTTGCTGCAAATGTGATGTACTTGCCTGAATCCGGTGCATAAACCGGGACAGAAAGCCCGGAGTACTGCCCTGTTGAATATACTGAGGTCTGTCCTCTGACTCTGCCATCAATCAGTGCAAACAGGGTTGTTCCACTTGGAGCGTTCTGTGAATTCAGCGTTGCAGTTCCTGAGAACTGGTAACTGTTCACTCTTGTTCCATATGTTGAACTCAGATCAAGTGACTGGATACCCCCGTCTTTTCCAATAACAATGGTCTGGTCAATTGGCACACCATCTACATAGAAGGTGAGTTTCTTTCCAACATCACCGGAGTAGACAGGAACTTCGAAGTATTTACTGCCCTCTACTCCGTATCCTCCCTCCTTATCAACAATGAAACTGCCACGGACATCGGTTGACCCCTCAACCATGGCCGTGATTGTTGATCCGATTGGAATGGGGTTGCCTTCATTGGTGATAGCCCCATAAAACTCATATTTTCCAGTCTGGGTGCCCTGGGTCAGCCCGGATCCAATGGTGGTTCCTGAAATATTCAGGTCCAGCATCTGGGTTCCTCCACCGGAAGCAATTACAATGGACTGATCTACTGGAGTTCCATCAACATAGAAGGTGAGTTTCTTTCCGGCGTCATCTGAGTAGATTGGGATATCAAAGTATTTTCCATCCTGTGATCCGTATGCCCCGTCCTTGTCAATGGTGAAACTACACCTGGCTTCACTTTCACCCTCAACCATTGCTGTTATTGTTGAGCCGATTGGTACCGGATTTCCTGAACGGTAAACAGCGCCATAGAAATTATAATTTCCGGAAGGTGTACGCCCGACTCCTGAGTTAATTCCCGAACCACTCAGTTTCATGATGTAAATGTTCGGGTTTCCTGTTGTGTAATCCTCCCAGGCGACATAATCACCGTATATGGATGGATCTTTCTGATCGAACTGGTCGTTTCCGAGGTTGTAGATCCTTCCGCTGATCAGGTCGAGAAGCATGATGTCGGCGTTACTTCCGGAACGATCCTCCCAGACAACGAGGACACCGGATACATCAGGATTGAATGCATTTCCATCTCCTGAAAGGCGTATCTCATGCAGGTTTCTCAGATCCATTCCATATATGTCGGAACCGCCGTTGCGGTTGTCTTCCCAGACAACGATGTTTCCACTGATCTTAGGATTTTTCTGATCTGAGTTGTCTGATGTCAGTTGGTATTCCTTTTCGGCGCTGATATCATACATGTAGACATCTGCATTACCGTTTCTCCAGTCTTCCCATACAATATAGTTGCCTGAGATGTCCGGGTTACTCTGGTCACCAAGATCCTTGCAGATCAGGTTAACGCTGTTGCTGTTTACGTCGTATCTGCCACTGTTCAGATCAACCTTCCGGCTGTTCAGATCAGCAAGGGCAATATCCGCATTTCCGCTACTCCAGTCCTGCCAGACGACGTATCTGCCTGAAATTGCAGGCTGATTCTGGTTGGATGTACTGGGCGAGATCTGGAATGAGGTTTGTGTCTGGGTATCAAACACGAATATGTTCTTGATTGATGTACCGGGAGATGCATCCTGTTCATAGACCAGCATTCTGCCTGATCCATCCGGATTTGTCTGCTCCTGGCCTGATGGGTTTATTGTTCCGGACGTCCCGGTGTTGAAGTCATACCTCCCGACCAGGGCTGCTCCGGCATTCCATTCCTCATACACGACCCCATTGTCATACACCTTTGGATGAACACGTTTCAGTTTTCCGGTTGTGATCTGTTTCCGGTCTCCCCCACATTGATCCCTCGTGAGGGTATACTGGATAGATCCCAGAGTCAGCGAATTCTTCAGGGTGTATGCATCAGGATCTGATGCCGCAGCCATAATTGATATGCCACTTGCGCCATTCTGTGCTGCCGGATTTACCGTATCTGGCTGTACAGCCGGTATTCCGGTGGTGAGCGTCAACTCTGCTGTCACTGCTATTCCACAGAGACAGAGAAGAATCACCATCATATAAGGCAGATATCTCCAAACCTTCATCTTTACTCCTCCCATCCGCATGGTCCATCTGATATGGGCCAGATGGACTGTTCACTAGATATATGTGCTAATCTTTACGCTAAGCTCTATAAAATACTATCACTCCTAATTGGTGCATTTTATGCCCTCCAATTGCCATTTAACGCGTTTATTGGATTATTCTTAATGCGACGAATATTATTCTGACGATAAATCGGATATGGCGTTAATTTCTATAACTCCCCATGGTGCGCAGGATATGCGCGACTTATGGCTGGTCTTAAAGGCTTGGCTGCTATGTCTTGTGTGAGTATTATTTTTTGAACCTTTCCTGACACCTGTCACATATTTTCTGTCCTCTTCTTCTCAGGTGCGTATTTCATCCATCGGTACTAAACGATAAAGGTACGAGCAGTCACCTGCCATGTGAACTATGAACCCGGCTTGAGAATGGCTGCTGTTTGGTTGATGTATGACCAGAAGATTTGTTATCGGGGTATCGGGAGCAAGTGGCATGATCTATGCAGCCCGGCTCCTACATCACCTCTCTCCTGTTGCCGAGGTTCACCTCGTGGTAAGCCCGGTTGCCGGAGAGATTGCTGCCTATGAAAGTGTTTCCCTATCAGGGTTTCCGGTTACCATCCATGGGTTTGATGATCTTGCTGCACCTATCGCAAGCGGATCATTCAGACATGATGGAATGGTGATCGCTCCGTGCAGCATGAAGACCCTTGCCTCGGTGGCGAATGGGATCACCCCTAACCTGGTGACACGTGCGGCAGATGTCACCCTCAAGGAACGCAGACCCTGTATTCTCCTGCTAAGGGAGAATCCTCTCTCCCGGATTCATATCACCAATATGCTCACTGCCCATGATGCAGGAGCAACTATTATGGTGGCAAGCCCGCCGTTCTACAACAGACCGGCAACAATTGAAGATCTTGTTGACGCTGTGATCTCCCGGATCATTGACCATCTCGGGATGGAACTTGAGATCACCAGCAGATGGAGTGGATACGAATGAGAACCTGTATTGATCTGATGAGGAACAAAGGTCTGGTCATAGACATCCATGAGCCTGTCTCCTCAGAATATGAAGCACCAAAGCGTTCTTTTGGCACTGATAAACTACTCTTCTTCCATGATCTTGACGGGAAGAAGGCAGTGATGAACGTCATCGCAAGCAGGGAGGCCCTTGCCCTCTCTCTTGGGGTGACCGCTGAAAAGATAGTCCCCCATCTGGCAGCCTGTAAGTATAATGGCAGTGTTATCGAAGATGGGACCATCACGTGTTCTGCTCCGGATCTTGACACGATACCTATCATGAAGCATTATCCCCTCGATGCAGGCCGATACGTCTGTGCAGGGGTGGTTTTCTCACGGTACAACGGGGTTGAGAATGCATCGGTGCACCGGATGCTTCAGTCAGGGAAGGACCGACTGGTTGCGAGGCTTGTTGAAGGTAGACACACCCATACCATGCTCAAACAGGCCCTGGCTGACGGTAAGGAACTCCCTGTTGCGATTGCGATTGGGCTGCATCCCCTTGTGATGCTAGCAAGCTGTAGCAGAGTCCCGGTCGGGATGGAACTGCCTTATGCAGCAGAACTACTTGGCGGAGAGATCAAGGTAAAGACACTTTCAAACGGAGTTCGTGTCCCTGATGCAGAGATCATCCTGGAAGGGTTCATCGGCGGTGAGACTGCAAAAGAAGGTCCCTTTGTTGATATCACCGGAACCTATGATCCCGTCCGTACCCAGCCGGTTATCAGGATAACCGGGATGTACACGAAGGCTGATCCAATCTACCATGGTATTCTGCCTGGTGGAGATGAGCACAAGATCCTTATGGGTGCACCATATGAACCGCTGATCTACAAGGCGGTTGCCGGTGTAACCGGTGTGACTGATGTGGTGCTCACGAAGGGAGGCTGTGGATACCTGCATGGGGTGGTTCAGATCAGAAAGCGGACGCAGGGGGACGGGAAGAACGCAATCCTTGCCGCCTTTGCTGCTCACACCTCCCTTAAACACGTGGTCATCGTTGATGAGGATATCAA
>QKDV01000114.1 GCA_003251955.1 Methanospirillum hungatei | reverse complement strand
ATGGGAGGCAAGATGCTTGTCGAACATACGATAAATGATCTCAATGAAGGAGATATCAGCCAGTACAATGGAATCATTATCGTGGGTGGTGGAGGAGCTCCCGAGTATCTCTGGAATAATCGTTCGCTTCTGGACCTTTTGAGAAAGTTTGACAGGCAGGGAAGTATTGTAAGTGCCATTTGTCTTGCCCCGGCAGTCCTTGGACAAGCAGGAGTCCTGAAGGATAAGAAGGCAACAGTCTGGAATGATGATCAGGCTATTGAGGAGATACGGAAGGGCGGTGGAATCTTCACAAGCAGTCCGGTTGTTGTTGACGGGCGGATAATCACAGCGAACGGACCAACAGCAGCTGCAGCTTTTGGAGAAAAGGTTGCTACTGCGGTAAAAAGTTTGTAAATCAGGATTTTATCCCTGACTTACTGCCATAAAAGTGGCACCTTTTTTCAATATAAAAAGAAAAGGAGGCGATATTAGTTGCGGAACGAGATGTGAACATCCATGGAGTCCGCACCGAAAAATTCACGGCAGAAGTCTGCGGTGAGCTGGGGAGCATACTCCTTGCAGGAGAATATGTCGAGATATGCGGTGTTCGTCTCGTTTGCAAAGTGAGCAGTGATACATGAAGTCTCAATGAGTTGAGTCATAGAGAATCCTGCCACGCGCTCACAGGGTCCAAAGTTGATGATCTGAGGCTCACCAAACCGGTTCATCTTGATCAGGTCACAGAGTTCAACTACAAACTCACGGATCTTACCTGCATCGCGGATGCTCTCAGGGTTGCAATTTCTCAGATCCACACTCATGTAAAGACCCCATGCATTTCGGGCCTTAAACTCTTCCATAGTCTCCTGATCGGACTTTGGCGGGACGGATGCCATTCCTTCTCTGGTTGGAATAAGTACGTCTATCATGGTTGTGTCTCCTGTATACTGTATCACGTGTATCCCTCAGCATTTAAGATTTATGCTGCACAAAACATGCCAAATCGAGAAATGGCGATTTTTGAACTCCAAAATTAAATTTAAGACATTTTTGAACGAATCTATCGAAAAATCTCGATTTTGCCTTGAAATCAGAAAAAACGGCAGATCTGGAATTTTGAATCCTGCGTAAAATCGAGAGAATCAAAATCATGCCGTTTTTGACAGAGGCGCGGACACAGAGACAATTTTGCATTGCCGGAGTGAAGAATTGTCACAGATAAGCCCTATTTTTTTGAAAATGGCAAATATTTAGACGATTTCACCAGAGTGAAATATCAATAATTTGGGCTTATTTTCAAATGAGGCACCAAACCGGATTACAGAAGGACCTTAAGCAAACATTTGAGAGTGTCATGCAGGAGGTGCCGCACATAACCAGGATCTTCTGAGGTTATTTTGCGGCACCACAAAAATGAGACAGTAGAGGGTTACCCCTGACGATTCCTGGAGAACAGAAACGGAAGAAGTAGCATCACAGCAATGATGAGCCAGAACTGAGTAAAGATACCAAGAAGATTCTCCTGGTTGGCATCATAAAATCTGATATCAAAATACCGGGTCTTGTCCCAGGTGACAACTGTCTGGTTCATGCTCCGGTTAACATGTGATCCACTCGGTTGGATAGATGTCAGAAGCGGGTTGTCCACCTTGTACTGCTCAGGAAGGATGATTGAGACTGAACCTGGTTCTGAAAACTGACTCTGGAATGTATTACCAGAGATCTGACCATCATAAGTGATCGAGTAATTTCCTACAGGGAATCTGATCCCACCGCGTTCTTCTGTGAAAGTGGTGTTCTGACCATCTTTAAAAAGGGTGATATTAGTCACCTGGAGTGGGATCTGTTCTCCAAGTGCTCCGCTCTGAAGGAACTCGTACTTATCTGTGGCATTTACTTCGGCCACCGCATGGTACCCGGTCCCATCATCAGCAATCTGATATGTCACATTCAGAGCTGACACAGGTAGAGCCAGTAATACCAGGATCAGAGCTGCAATGCAGCCAGTAATGACTCGAGTGTTGCTTCGCATTCGATTGGAGGGGCACACTGTTTAATCACCGTTTCTGGGTCCTTTAGGAGATGACCGGTGACCACACAGACCACCTGCTCATCCCGGTCGATAATCCCTGACTCGACCAGTTTCTTTACACCTGCAACCGATGCAGCTGATGCGGGTTCCACACCGATTCCTTCCTTGCGGGCCAGGTCGCGCTGCATTGCAAGGATCTCATCATCAGTTACCGAATCTGCAGTACCGCCACTTCCCCGGATTGCAGTGAGAACCTTCTCAGCATTTACCGGGGCACCGATTCGGATTGCAGTTGCAACAGTTTCAGGATTATCATCAGGGATTACCTCATCAAGTCCTTCACGAATTGCTCTGACAACGGGCTGAGAACCTGCCGCCTGGATACCGGTCATCATAGGCATTTTGTCAACAAAACCAAGTGCTTTAAGCTCCTGGATACCTTTGTAGACTGCTGAGATATTTCCCGCATTACCTACCGGGAGAACCATCCGGTCAGGTACCTTTCCATCCAGCTGATCAATCACTTCAAAACCGATCGTCTTCTGACCTTCAAGCCGGTATGGATTAATCGAGTTGAGCAGGTAGATCCCTTTTCTTTCACATAGGTCGCGAACCATCTCAAGGGCACGGTCAAAGTTCCCATTGATCGAAATAACCCGCGCCCCATGCATGAGAGCCTGGGCAACCTTTCCGAGTGCTACCTTACCTGCTGGTAATAGCACGATGGTAGGAATACCTGCCTTAGCCCCATAAACAGCGAGAGAAGCAGAGGTATTCCCAGTACTAGCGCAGGCAACAGAACTCATGCCAAGCTGAAGAGCCATGGAGACACCAACAGTCATTCCCCTGTCCTTAAAAGATCCTGATGGATTCATCCCCTCATGCTTGGCATAGAGTTCTTTCATTCCAAGCTCCTCACCAATACGTTTCAGATGGTATAGCGGGGTCCCTCCTTCATGCATGGAAACAGGCTCGCGTTCCACCGGGAGAAGTTCGCGATACCGCCAGACTGAAAGGGGGCGTGAAAGCCAGTCTTTACGGGTGATATTGATAGATGCAAGGTCATACCTGACCTCAAGAAGATGACCGCATTTCTTGCAGGAATAAAGAACCGTGTCAGCCGGATATGATTCACCGCATCTGACACATACGAGATCAAACATGGTTCATGAATTTGGTGCTTGATCTACTTCATATTGTAGGGAGAAACAGGCTTTGCCCACCGGATATATATCAACAGGGCCTTGGATAAAAAAGGTCAGGCAGGGTTGCCTGAGAACTGTTCCCTTATCTGTGAGACACGCATCTCCTGGAATTTCAGGTTTGTCTCCATACTTCTTATTGCGATATTAATATCGTCTGATAATTTCATTGAGGGATCCGAGAGATCATATGTTGCTGATAGAAGCTTGAGAAGGCGCTTAGTGATCTCGACGCTTTTGACAAGACGGCCATACTCATTGATTAGGGCCTCCTCAAATCCACCATCCTTTGCCTTGCTCATGTCATCCAGGATCTGCTGCCTCCTGTTGATGACTCCCTCGATAGCTGAGTAGAGTTCAGAATGGGTAACAGGTTTGAGGATGTAATCTTCTATGTACATCCCATACTCCTGCGCCTCCTGGGGTGTAAGCTGCTTAGCCGTGAGCATCATGACAGGAATATCCTTAGTCGCAAAATTCTGCTTTATCGCAACAAGTGTTTCCCATCCATCCATCGGCTCCATCATGATATCCAGAAGAATCAAATCAGGTGTCACACTTTTGAGCAGTTCAATCCCTTCCGGACCACTGTTGGCAGAATAGACAGTATATCCTCCCCGCTCAAGCATTGTCACAAAGATATCCACGATGAACGGGCTGTCATCAATAACCATTATGGTGGCCATCAGAAACTCCCTCCAACATCTTCTGCAATCTCTCTCAGAGTTGCAGTGACTGTCGCCATCTCTGCTGACGGGTCAATCAGGGTAGTTAGCAGGATTTTATCACCCGCTCCCATAATAATCAGAACTCCGTCTGACGACTGAATCGTGACCATCTCAGGCGACTGAACTTTGATAATAACTGCTGCAGACTCTGCCGAGGCGAGGAGAGTTGCGCACATTGCCGCAAACCATGCCTCATTGAAGTCTCCCGCGGCATGCTTACCCAGCATTATTCCGTCACGTGAGACAAGAGCACAGAGCCGTACCCCTTCTACCTTCGTGATATTCTCTATGATACCGGCTATCTTCTCCTTGAGCATGTCTGGGCCCCGTATTATGCAGTAACTACGGTATAATCTCCGACGTAGATATATAATATTTTGTCTTTTTTTGCTCTTCAGGAGGTACTGCTGGGTTAGAGACCGATAATTCAGTGAGATTTATTCAATAATAACTCGTGAGTGCGTCTATTCACGGCGTGAATGGAATTAATGACTGGATTTGATTTCATGATCAGGACGAGTATATCAATCAGGACAGAATAAAACGGGTAAGTACATATGCCAGATGTGAGAAAATAGTATGGAATCGGGGCCATAGGGTAGCCTGGCATCCTAGGAGACTGGGGGTCTTCTGACTCGAGTTCGAATCTCGATGGCCCCATTACCCTTTTTTACGGTGTTCCCATGCAACATGATGAACGTTGTTTTGACTGTCTGTTATCACGGGTACGGCTGGAAGCAGAACTCGTAGATCTGCCATCGGACAAGTTCGAGCCCCTTATGGAGCACGCCGTCAAACTTCTAACCTTTCTACAGGACACGCCATATACCCACACGGTAGTGGCATGCCTTCTCCACCGATCGGTTTACTTCCAGCTCGGGACCAAAGATCCCTTTCTCTTACTCAAAGAACACTCAAACCGAGAAGCATTAAAGGCACTAGATCTAGTCAGTGAACATCTTACTGACTTCAGAAGCCTCGTTACTGCGGCAGTAATAGGAAACATATTTGATTACGGTGTGAAGGGGCATACCATCAGTGAGGACTTTGCCACATTCTTCAGAGATGAATTTGAATCCGGGTTATTCATCGATGACACGGACAAAATCCTCCCGATGACTAGGCGCGTTGTGTACCTTACAGATAACTGCGGCGAAGTTGTTTTTGATAGACTACTCATTGAATACCTGAAAAAGCGGGGATCTTATGTCACCGTAATTGTGCGGGACGCCCCCATGCTCAATGATGCTACAATGACTGATGCCCAAGATATCGGACTTGACATGAT
>QKDV01000072.1 GCA_003251955.1 Methanospirillum hungatei | reverse complement strand
TAGTTTCAGCACATACTTTCGGGATCTGAAGACCTGTGCCCGATCGATAAGGGCCTTTACCTGGGAACAGACACTCATACAATATATTGGTGATGAAACAATGATACAGTCAGCCTCTAGGATCTGATCATGCAGTTGATCCATGTCATCCCGGATAACACATCGATTTAGTCTTTCACATGCATTACAGCCCCGGCATGGCCTGATGTCCACATCTGAAAGGGCGATCTTCTGGACAGATACATCTGGTTCATGTGTCATTGATGATAGAACCCAGTCCAATAGTTGTTCAGAATTGCCGTGTCTGCGGGGGCTACCAGAAATGGCAAGAACACTGATCCCCATATAATCCAGTGTTGGTGGTTTGCCGATAAAAGAAGAGGGGTTAGGGTTCTTTAAAGCATAGGTAAAAATCCTTGTAATCGTATCCTTCAGTTATCCTTTTTTCTGCCTCCTCTACAGTCTTTGGAGCCGGAACAATGACTTTTTCTCCAGGTTGCCAGTTTGCAGGTGTGGCAACTCCTTCTTTGTCAGCAGTCTGAAGAGCTTTAACAAGCCTGATGATTTCAGGAATTGATCTTCCATTACTGAGTGGGTAATAGATCATTGCCCTGAGTATCCCTTTATCATCAATGAAGAAGACAGTTCTGACCGTTGCTGTACTGCTCTGACCGGGATGAACCATTCCGTACAATGTTGCAACCTTCATATCAAGATCCGCAATTACCGGGAATGGGATCTCAATACCCATCTTCTCTTTTATATTTCTGATCCAGGCTATATGGGAGTGAACACTGTCGATAGATAATCCAATGAGTTTGGTGTTCATGGCCACGAATTCGTCATAAGCCTGGGCAAAAGCGATGAATTCAGTTGTACAGACTGGTGTAAAATCCGCAGGGTGGGAAAAGAGAACAACCCAGTTACCCTGCAAATCAGACAGCGTAATAGGACCCTGGGTGGTTAAAGCCTCAAAGTCCGGAGCAGGAGCACCAAGAATTGGGAGGCTGATACAGTCGCATTCAAACTCTTCATCGCAGTTCATACCTACATTACCTCTTCTTCAACGGTTTTCCCGTTAACATATGCAGGCATTCCAGCAAGCAGGTATGCGATTCTGAGTGCTTCTTCAACCTCATCCTTGGTTACACCAAGGTTTTTTGCACCAGCCATCTGTGCCCTTATTGCATGCTGATCCCTCATTGAGGTAGCAATTGCGATAGCGATCAATTTCTTGGTCTTTCGCGAGAGTGCCCCTTCGTCCCAGATATACTGGTCAAGTTTGAGAATCATCTCATGCATATCTGGATCGGTTTCAGCCAGTTTTTTAAATATCCTTGGTACTTTTCCGATCTTCTTCTCAAGATCATCCATTCCGTCTGTCATGAAATTATTCCTGCAGAACCATCGGTTCACCGCAACAGATCAGTTCGCCGCCGCCAACTTCGACAACCTTTACCACATTTCCACAGATCTCACATTCAAAGACCTGTCCTTCTTCTGATACATTAACCATTTATGTTCCTCTGGGTAGGGTGATATTCATAAGGCGATACCGAAGATCCTGCCTGAACAGGAAAACCTGTAATTAACGCTTCGGGGGGTGCACTGCATCTTCTGGAGTTTTTATGTCATCCCTGATATGAGTAATCGGAAAACAGTCGTACATCTCGCATGCACATGCTGGGCAGTGACGAAGATCCTGTTCTGCTTCTGTCATCTCATATGTCTTTCCGCAGTCCACACAGACGTATTTTCCTGGGCCGACTTTCTCTCCTGCTTTTACTCGTTTCTGGTCACTCATGGTCTTTACCATATCTTTACTCATCATCATCGTTATTTAAAGATTCGGATAATAATAAACCGAATTAATTAGACATTTTAGATTTCTGCGAAAAATCTCGTCCATTTTGGTTACGAAGCCAATTTTGTTAAGCCATCACTATCTTGTTGTTGGCGAAAAAGAGGGTATGTGGCAACATATTATTGCGCTGTTTTGAAGGTCGATTTCAGGAGAAAATGGCACGAATAATAAAAATAAGTATACACTGCAGGAGTGACTGAAAATTATGTATGAATCATTGTTGAGCAGAAATTGAACTGACTGATAGAGTTACTTCTGTGAAATCATACGTATCCCCTCTCCTTCAATGAGGTGATCCCGGTCTTTGAGATTATTATATGATCCAGAAGAGGAATCCCCAGAATTGTTCCAGCCTGTCTGAGTTGGGTTGTGATCTGGATATCCTGTGAACTTGGTTCGAGGTTTCCTGATGGATGATTATGTATACAAATGATTGATGCCGCCCGGTCTGATATCGCATCACAGTATACCTCCCGGGGATGAACGAGACTATGATTAAGAAGTCCCATTGTGATGGTTCTTGGCTTTATTACTTCAGATGCCCCACTCAGTGTTATAACCAGAAAATGCTCTTGTTTTTTATATCTGATCTGAGCAACTTCCGGTAATTCAAGAATATCTTCTGGCTGGGTTATTCTGATGGGAGGCACTTCAGATGATCTTCCATATCTACGGGCAATTTCAAAGCATGCCAGTAGAATACATGCTTTAGACTGTCCGATTCCTTCGATACTTATGAGCTCTTCGTATCCTGGGAGTTCATCCTTTTTTAAGAGTTCTGCAACCTCTTTTGAGATTGAGATAATATCACGGTTCGGTGTCCCCTTTCCTAAAATTGCTGAGACGAGTTCATGATCTTCCAGAGATACTGCCCCTTTAAGCACCATCTTTTCTCTTGGACGATCATGAATCTCAATATCCCGCATCCGCCTCATGACATCTCTGTTGTCTCCTCATCCATATGGAATTGAATGATATGGTTCTGTTATGATCCATCTTCAAATGACCAAAGTGTGTACGAACATTCGGATATCAGAACTAATTTATGGAAATCTGTAAAACTAATCCTGTATGGCAACCAAAGATAATCTGAAGGCAGGTTTTTCCGGCGAATCTCAGGCAAACCGTAAATATGCATCTTTCTCTGAGAAGGCAGCAGAAGAAGGATTTCCTCATGTAGCAAAACTTTTCCGTGCTGCGTCAGAAGCAGAGGCGATCCACGCACGTCGTCATCTTTCGGTTCTGGGCGTATCTTCCACTGCTGACAATCTTGTAGCATCGGTGGCAGGAGAGACCGAAGAGTTTACCGAGATGTACCCAGGTTTTATAAAAGAATCTGAAGCAGAAGGTAATGCTGATGCTACCCGGTCGTTCACCTTTGCAATGAAGGCTGAACAGGTACATGCCGGTCTATATGAGAAGGCCCTTGAAGCAGTAAAGTCAGGCAAAGACCTTCAGAGTGAACACATCTACCTGTGTCCTGTCTGTGGCAATGTTGCTCTGGACAAAGCCCCGGGTAATTGTCCTATATGTGGGGTTCCTGGATCCAAATGGTCAGAGATCAATCTCTGATCAAGATCCCATCCTGTTTTTTCACAAAACCCCGCTATCCGGAAATTGTTGTTAAAATTTTTCCCATTCCGATTTTTGTTGGAGTAGAACCCTTCTTTTTCCCCTTCTCTCTCATGTTGACAATTGCTGATACTCACTCATATATACCTTCGTAGAGAATGAATAGGTGCATGAGATCAATCTTCTGGATTGGATGTGTCCTCACGGTTCTCGTCTCCCTGCTCGTTTCTGGAGCATTTGCGGAATCTGTGAACAATTCTACAGTAACGGCAACTGATGCCCTTGACGTAAACATGACTGCTCTTCCAGCTCAGGAAGCAACCAGTGTGAATGTTACCGAAGAGGCAGGTAATGTCACCAATGTTACAGCAGCAGATGTTTCAACTACGGAACCTGACCTTGTGAACGATACTCTGGTCAAGTTCGTAAATGATGCCAGAACTTTTGCACTTAACAGTGGAAAGACCGCTGCCCTTGCTACATTTAACAGCCCGACAGGTCAGTTCTCAAACGACAAGATGTACATCTTTGCCTATGACGATAATGGAAAAGCACTTGCTCTTCCCTATGATATGGGCTCTGTTGGAAAGAATATGATTTCAACAACTGACTCAACCGGCCTTCGGTATGTTCAGCAGATGTGTGATGTAGCAAAGACTCCGGGTGTTGGCTTTGTCAAGTACCAGGAATCAAACCCGATGAATAAGGGAGAGATCATGAATAAGGTCTCCTACATTGCCAACGTGGATGGAACATACTTTATTGGTGCTGGTGTCTATCAGACCGAAGAAGATATGGAAACTCCATCAGAGGCTGAAGTTACTGCAATAAAGGTCACAGAATCTGCAACCAATGCAACTATGCCTGCAGAAATTCCAGCAGTACCAGCAGTAGAAGAAGCAGTAAACACGACGGCTTCCAATCTCACCGCGTAAATCTGGAGATACTTTCTTCTTTTTTTGTTCGCTCTTTTCAATCTGGTTTCAACTGTAATCTTCCGCGATTCCTGAATTGCCTGGTAAATAATTCATCAGGATACTGTCATACATAGCCCTAATAATACCCTTCACGAAACCTTGATATTAGTTTTTCCCATATATCCTCAGAACTATCTTTTAAGGTGTGGGGTAATGGGTCTATGAAAAAGGTGTATGCAGGATTTCTATTATGCGGTTTACTGCTGCTAATCCAGTTTGTGTCCGCATCCCCTGGGGATATAATCTGGCAGCAGACTACTGGTGGGCAGGCTGGAGAGGAATGGGGCTACAGTGTAGATGCAACTTCTGATAATGGGATGATCATTACCGGAATTGCCTACTCTGAAGATGGCAACATATCTGGGGCAAAGGGTCAGGGTGATCTCTGGGTGGTCAGGCTTGGCTCAGATGGTAAACCTCTCTGGAATCATGCTTATGGCGGGAATGGATCAGACTATGGTCTTTCTGTGAAGACTCTTTCAGATGGTAATTTCATCATCGTTGGCACAACCGGATCGACAAATGGGGATGTCTCTGGTTATCATGACAACGGTGACCTCTGGGTCATAAAACTCTCTTCTTCTGGAGAACCTGCCTGGAATCATGTGTATGGAGGGAATATGACGGATGAAGGAGGAGACATCATCTCTACTCCGGATGGCGGCTATATGCTTGTCGGATATTCCATGTCCAATGATGGAGATGTCTACGGTCATCATGGGGGTGGAGACCTCTGGATGTTACACCTCGATCAGACTGGCTCCCTTGTCTGGCAGAAGATGCTGGGAGGATCAAAACGTGATAGCGGTAGTAGTATCATT
>QKDV01000038.1 GCA_003251955.1 Methanospirillum hungatei | reverse complement strand
CTCCCCTGATATAGATGGCACCGCCGTGGATACCACTTGCAAGGCTCATCTCTGCAAACGGTTCAGGATCCTTCTGACCAAGCCTGAGCAGGACAACAAGACCTCCGGCCATGAATTCACCAAGAAATGCACGGGCATTTCCTCCGACAACTAGGACCGGCTTTTTCTCCATATACTGTTTCATATGGATTCCACCACGGTACCCGATGTCTTCTTTTACATAAACACGTCCGCCACGCATGCTATGTGCCGTAGCATCACCGCTGCTCCCGTGGATGACAATAAGACCTTCATCCATCGTGTTACCGGGAGCATGGTCTGCATTCCCTTTCACGATGATCGTCGGCCCTTTCATGAACATGCCAAGATCACCGCCGGGAACACCTTCCACCGTGATCTTAACATTCCCGGTCAGACCGTCACCGATGAACCGCTGACCCATGATGTGTTTCAGTACAATCTCACTTGCACCATCTGCAACGGCCTGCCTGATCAATTTATTCAGGGGTGTGTAATGCATCCCCTTTGCATCGATCTCGACGACTGACATTTCAGGCCCCCACAGGTTTGATGTCGAGGACATTGAGCATCTGCTCGTCAAGCATGTATCCCCTGAGACGGTCACGGTTTCCACGCAGTGACTCGATGCTGTTGATACCGGCTGCCCCCATCAGTTCTGCAAGTTCGAGTGTCCAGGCATGAATAAGATTCTCAACATTTACCGAGGCTTCATCGGTGTTGAGACGTGCCACAAGGTTTGGCTGCTGGGTTGCAATTCCCCAGGCACACAGGTTCCGGTAGCAGGTACCACATACCCTGCAGCCGATGGCAACTAGGGCAGCGGTTCCGATGTATACGGCATCTGCCCCAAGACAGATTGCCTTGGTCACATCAGCACTGTGCCTGATACCACCGGACGCAATGATGGAGACCTCATTCCTTATTCCCTGCTGGCGGAGTTTGGAGTCCACTGCGGCTACTGCAGCTTCTATCGGAATTCCCACGTGATCCCTGAAGACTGCCGGTGCTGCACCGGTCCCGCCCTTGAATCCATCAATCACGACAGCATCGGCACCGGACCTTGCAATACCGGCTGCAATTGCTGCGACATTGTGCACCGCTGCAATCTTTACAAAGACCGGTTTCTTGTGCTCGGTTGCCTCTTTGAGACTGAGGACAAGCTGCTTGAGATCTTCAATCGAGTAGATATCATGGTGAGGAGCCGGGCTGATAGCATCACTGCCTTCCGGAATCATCCTTGTGCATGAGACATCGGCACAGACTTTCTCACCAGGAAGGTGACCACCGATACCCGGCTTTGCTCCCTGACCGATCTTGATCTCGATTGCTGCTCCCCTGTTCAGGTAATCGACATCAACACCAAAACGACCAGAAGCAATCTGCACGATCATATGGTTCTGGTATGGGTAGAGACCTTCATGGAGCCCTCCTTCACCGGTTCCCATGAACGAACCGATCCGTGAAACGGCTTTTGCCATCGCCATCTGGGCATTGAGGGAGATTGCCCCGTAACTCATATGTCCGATCATGATCGGGGTTTCGAGTTTGAGGTTTGGCCCGAGCTTTGTATTCAACTGGACATCGTTGCCAGGACCATAGGTAATATCAAGTTGTTTTGGCTTTTTACCTATGTAGGTCCGCAGTTCCATCGGCTCACGAAGCGGGTCGATACTCGGATTGGTAACCTGACAGGCATCTAGGACAATCCGATCAAATATAATCGGGTAATCACCGGTATTGCCCATTCCACCAGAGAGGATCTTACCAGATTCAGCCTGTTTATAGATGTTTTCGCGAATCCGGTCGGTCCAGAGCGGGTGGTTCCGATAATCACAGGGTCGTTCTGTGATCATGATGGCATCACGGGGACACTGTGAAAGACACCGGTGACAGGCAACACAGTTGCGTGAGTTGACCTTAATTTTTTCGTCTTCCATCCGGAAGACGTTATAAGAACAGTTGTCTACACACCGGCCACAGAGCATACACTGATCATGATCAACTGATACCTGGAACTTCAGCGGGCGTGATCCGATGATCATGCCACGACCCTCCCAACGATAGGCTGGCCTGCACGGGGCATTGATATCTTTTTGACCGCCGGGTCCATGGTCCTTATCGCTGCTTCTTCGCTTGAGATATACAACCGCTGGTCGTGTTCACCAACAACAAGCGGCCGAAGCTTAATTCTGTCCGAGAACCCGACGAGAGAGTCGTGAGATGCAACCGCGATTGCGAACGGACCGTTCATCATCGCCTGTCCATAGGTGAGCCGCATGGCCGTATTGAGTTCCTGTTCGGATGGTTCCATTCTCTCGATCTCTTCCCAGAAAGGAGGTGCAAGGGCCCGGACTGCATGTTCAGGACTGAGTTTGTGCTTTCTTGCGAGGAGATCCATCAGGTAAGCGACAACCTCGGTATCAGTGAACATCTTACAGAGATACCCGAAACTCTCGATATATCTCCGGTTGGTTCCATATGAGGTGATCTCACCGTTATGGACAACACTCCAGTTCAGGAGGTTGAACGGGTGAGCTCCTCCCCACCAGCCTGCCGTGTTTGTCGGGTACCGGTTGTGCGCTATCCAGAGGTAGCCTTCGTAATCTTCAACACGATAAAAGTCGGCAACTTCCTCGGGCCAGCCTGATGCCTTGAACACACCGATGTTCTTGCCTGAAGAGAAGATGAGTGCTCCGTTTATTGTTGTATTCACCGTCATTACAAGATTTGTGACGATGTCATCCTCTGGAGTGTCACTCTGGGGCATTAACTTCCGGTTCGGTCTGAAAAAATACCGCCATGGAATATGAACCTTCTTTATCCGGCCGGATTCATGAGTGGGAATCTCTTCATCATGCTCAATCATTCCCCAGGTTTCAAGAAGTCCTTCAACTTTTTCCTTCGGCTCTGCTATGTTGTCGTAAAAAACATGTATCGCATACAAGTCTGCGTAGTCCGGATATACTCCATATACAGCATATCCCGCGCCCTCACCGTTACCACGTTCATCCATGATCGCGAGGGCTTCTCTTATCGCAGAACCGTCCATTTTTTCGCGGGTTTTATCAATCACGCCTATTATTCCGCACATATCACCACATACACCAAAAAGTAGGCCAAAATTCTGCCATTAACGCATCCGGATTCGAATATCGGGATGGAAGCTTTTTTGTTGTAACCTCTTTTATACGTTCTTCGATCATATTAACGTGAGCAGAAACAAAGATCGGTTTATCAGAATTTTAAGAGGACGACAACGGACTTCGTTTCCCTGAATTCATGAAGAACCTGAGATTCACAACAATATGCTCAAAGCAAGAATCATTATAAGACCTAAGGAAAGTCAGATGGTTAGTATCACTGAGCAATAGATCTCTTTTTTTGCCTTTTGACATTTAGATATTCCTGTCTATCAGGGTATTTTTTTATATTGCAAGGTAGAAGCTTGTTTCAATGTCAGATGCTAAGGTCAGCGAGATGATCGCTCGGGTAAAAGCTGATGATGTAGGATTCATCAGACTACAGTTCACTGATATTCTCGGTATTCCAAAGAATGTTGCGATTCCAACCGTCCAGCTTGAGAAGGCCCTGACTGAGGGAATCTGGATTGATGGTTCCTCAATTGAAGGATTCACCAGAATCAATGAATCTGATATGATTCTCAAGCCAGATATCAGCACATACGCAATACTTCCATGGAGACCATCAGAGAAGAAGGTCGCACGTTTCATCTGTGATGTATACACCTATGGAGACAAGCCATTCGAGGGTGACCCACGATATGTGCTTAAGAGAAATCTCGAAGAAGCAGCAAAACTCGGATACACCTTCAATACCGGTCCGGAACTCGAGTTCTTTGTCTTCCAGCGTGATGAAGAAGACAACCCGACAACCAAGTTCGCTGACCACGGTGGCTACTTCGACCTTGCACCAAATGACAAGGCAGAAGACCTTCGCCGTGATATCGTCCTTGCACTCACCGACATGGGCTTTGAGATCGAGGCATCACACCATGAAGTCGCAGATTCCCAGCATGAGATCGATTTCAAGTACGGAGATGCACTCTCTGTAGCTGACAAGGTTATCACCTTCAAGTTTGCAGCAAAGACCCTTGCCCTGCTGTATGACATGCATATAACCTTCATGCCAAAACCAATTGCCAGAATTAACGGAACTGGTATGCACTGCCATGGTTCACTCAGCAAGGACGGCAAAAACACCTTCTTTGATGCAAAGGCAGACAAGCAGCTCTCAGAGACTGCATTATACTATATCGGCGGTCTGATGAAGCACGCCAAGGCAATTGCCCGTCTCGGTAACCCAACCATCAACTCATACAAGCGTCTTGTTCCTGGATACGAAGCTCCGGTCTACATCACCTGGAGTGCAGCAAACAGGTCAGCCATGATCCGTGTTCCTGCAGCCCGTGGAAACAGCACTCGTGCAGAACTCCGCAGCCCAGACCCGACCTGTAACCCGTACCTCCTCTTTGCAGCCATGGTAGCAGCAGGTCTCGATGGTGTGAAGAACAAGATTCTGCCACCAGAAGCAACCGATGTCAACATCTATCACCTCAGCGAAGAAGAGCGGGTAAAACGCGGTATCGAGATGCTCCCAGGCTCACTGAAGGAAGCAAACGATGAACTCCTCAAGGACAAGGTTATCTGTGAAGCACTCGGAAAGCACGTTGTCGATAACCTGACCGAGATCGCAATTGCAGAGACTGATGACTACCGCCTCACCGTTCACGCATGGGAAATCGAGCGGTATATTAACAAATTCTAATCTTTTTTTCAGATTAATTTCGAAAATTTAATGGTAATTGCAACTACCGCTTATGTATGCAGCGGGAGTCTGCTATTTCACAGACAATAAGTTGTTTACTTCTAGTTTCTACAGTTCTAATCCTAATTTTCATCCTTCTTGTGTATTTCCTTGGATTTCTTGATTCATTTAACTCAACTGACCAGCTGGCTCCCCCGCTTATCCAGATAACATCGGTGCTTCATACTACCTCATCAGGAACAACACAGGATGCAAGCAGGGTCTTTATCCAGAATATGCATCCGGAGGAGTATAGAAACCGTGATCTGATGGCAGAGTTTTATAAAAATCATGAAAAAATATTTGCAAAGATATATACCATGCACGGTGAGGATTTCATCCCTACACAGCACTTCGGGGTTGCAACAATGGGAGGTGCCGGATGCAGTGGCGAT
>QKDV01000124.1 GCA_003251955.1 Methanospirillum hungatei | reverse complement strand
GACAAAGATATTGTCGTCCGGCTCCTCTCTCATGTCCCTGGATCGGATCGATGAATGCCGGCTTTCCCCGAGGGATTTTGGGGTAAACCGGTGACTTGCGGGATTTGTGTGGTTGTTCTTCATCTGCCTGGAATATCTGGTGCAGGCAGGTGGAATGGCATGTCCTGTCTAAGAATCTCTGAAGGGATGATTCTCGTCTAATCGCCGAAGGAGCTCTTTCCATTCTGGAAAGAATGGTGCTTGGACTTATCAGAATGTAACTCTAACAAGCAATCAACCACCAAATTGGAGTTTCATATTACATGAATGCCCGATCTCCAGTTGTCCGTAAGTACTGAACCATCCTGGAAGAGATTCAGCCTTCCTGACTCCGGCACAGAAGTGTTGTTCTCCATATCATAAAAACACTTTGATTTTTTGCTGTAATAAAATGAAAAAGATTTACTTCAGGATCCAACTCATTGATTATCCTGATTCAGACCGGGAGATTTCACAGGTATTCCCCATTTAAAGATAATCCTGAGTTCTGGATGTCATATAATAAGAATTTAACTTAATGAATGAGTATAGTTGTAATGAAATATGAGCACTATTGATATCCTCTTACAGAAAGCAAAGGATTTTCATGGAGAGATCTGCCCGGGAATTGTTATGGGGACCCGAATGACCATAGCAGGCATGCGGGAACTTGGACTGGATCCTCTCACCAAAACCCACGATCTCATTGTGTATGTTGAAATAGATCGATGTGCAACCGATGCTATCCAGGCTATTACGGGAGTGTCTCTTGGTCATCGCTCACTCAAGCATATGAATTACGGAAAGTTTGCAGCCACCTTTATCAACACAGCAACTGGAAAGGCGGTTCGTGTTGCAGCAACTCCGAGAAATCCCGACCAGCCAACGGATATGAAAGAGGTTGCAAAGATGATCTGCAATGCTCCTGAAGAAGAGATCTTCACTATCCAGGATGTGAAGGTTACTATTCTCAAGGAAGACATGCCAGGATTTCCAACCCATAAGGATACCTGTAGCCGCTGTGGTGAAGGGATTATGGATAGTAAAGAAGTTATCATCGATGGGAAAGCGGTCTGCAAAAACTGTGCACAGGGATCGTATTATACGATTCTCTGATATCAGAAATTGCCTCTTTGTTAATCTTTTTTCCACCAGATTTTTGCCCTGGGAGAGATTATGCTCATGGTGAACATGCCATCCTGCTCTTGCAGTCTCTTCTCAAGAAACTCCCTGAGGATGGCATACTGCTCTGGAGTCTTCAGGTGGAGACCTGCTCCCTGATCACTGACCGCCTCATCCAGTGATACAAACTTCTGCTGATGAATCTCCTTTGTAATCTCTACGTTTGCATAGATTTCCATCTGGTGGAGCAGGTTGAATATGATATTTGGTTTCTGATATTTTTTGAATGGTATTCCGTACAGATCTTCCCAGATATCTCCGTAATTCTTTTGCCAGGGTGAGAGCATGTCTGCGAACCAGAAGATGTACACATAGGAGCATGACACCTGATCCATCTTCTGCAATCCTTCCCTGAGATCGGGAAACCCGAGCGAGTAAGATGCAATTACGATATCATAAGGAGCCTTCAGGTCACTGATATCCACGTCTTCCCATTTCTTCGGAACTATAGTTACGTTCATGAGGCCTGTATCGGTAACATTTGAGGAGAGACAGTCACGCATCCCTGCGGAAGGTTCAACCGCGGTAACCTCTTTGACCATACCTGCCAGGGGGATGGTGAGAGTCCCGGGTCCTGCACCGATATCAAGCACCCGGGAATCGGAGGTGATATTCATCCCTTCTATCCGTGCACGGGATGCCTCCCAGTTATTTTCTTTTGCCGACCTGCTGAACCTCTCACACCTATTTTTTTCAGACCACCGGTCTGCACAACTGATAAATAATTTCTTTCCTTTCTCACCTTCTTCAGGTTTTTTCCAGGCTTCATTCCAGTCTATTGTTGTAACATCAATCATGGTAATTCTTTAATCAGGATAGTTAAATAAGATATGCAGATTATTATACGAATGTAATTAAATCAAAAATAAAATCTCGTTTGTATGCCATCGCTGAAAGAACCTGCAGATATCATGACCAAAAAACCAGAACCTGATCAGATCCTGAATGAAACCGTTGCACTACTTCAAGGCAGGCTGCCTGAACCCTTGAGTGCTATCACGCTTGAAACAGTCGTAGTTGGTGTATTCTTCACCGGAGTAAAACTGAGCAACGGGTATGGAGGAATCTGTTTCACCCCTGTTGATCTCATCCCTGAAGCAGTCTGCTGTACAACAGCGGCAAGTGCGATGCCGTACTGCGGAAACATGCAGGGTGTATCACTGGACAAGATCTTACATCACATATCTTCACCCGCCCCGCTGGTCCGGGCTGTTCTTATTAGTATAGTCAATGCTCTCTCCGCTTGGTACCTTGAGATCTGTCCCAAGGGAACCTATCATATCGAGGATAATAAGGATGCATTCGATCTTGTTGATGAGATCGATCCAAGTCGACCGGTGGTAGTTGTTGGAGCACTCTGGCCTGTTATTCACCGGCTCAAACAGCGCAATGCAGCATACCGGATATTTGAACTGAACCGTAACGCTCTTCGCGAAGACGAACTTCCGTTCTTTGTTCCTCCTGAAGAGCAGGATGCCGTTCTTGCAGAAGCTGGATGTGTTGTGATGACCGGTGCTACAATGGTGACCGGGACCACAGAGGATCTCCTCAATCGCATTCCAAACGAGGTTCCCGTCATCATCGGTGGACCTACGATAAGTATGATCCCTGATATCTTTTTTAAGATGGGGGTTACTGCAATAGGGGGAGACATTGTGACTGATCCTGACAGTCTGCTCACAACTATTATGCAAGGAGGATCAGGGTACCACTTCTTTGGAAAATCTGCCAGAAAGATCCTGATCAGAAAGATCTGATTGCATCGTTACGAGGTAGCACCTGATGGTATGAACCAGTCTGACGGGAAAAGAAGATATCAGGCACTTGCCTCCTATCCACAGCTGCGTTTTCGGATCGAACAGGTTGAGCAGTATGCATCACGTCTTCTCCCGTTCATCCCACGGGGACTGCCGGTTTTTCAGTCTCATGGTGTTGTTCACTCGCTTGCACTCGTCAGCAATATCAATAAACTCATCGCAGGCCCCGGATTACAGGTCTCTCCTGATGAGAGGTTTCTTCTCTACCTTGCTGCATGGCTCCATGACCTTGGGTACCTTCATCCCCTCTCAATTTATGACCGGGGTATGCATGTCAGCCTTTCAGTCGAGATGCTTGACCGTGATCAAACGGTCATAAACCTTCTCAATGCATCAGAACTCTCACTTCTCGGGACCATTATCAGGTACCATGATACCCATACCGATCTCACCGCTATCAGGGAAGAGACAACATCTGTCCGCACTCCACTGCTTGCTGCTCTATTCCGTGTCGCAGATGCTGTAGATCTTGGTACTGACCGGTGTCCTGAAGAAGTGTTTCTCCTGATCGAAGATGGTCTCAATGAACATAGCAGGAGGCACTGGCAGGCACACCAGAATATCACCGGGGTTAGAATCTCCTATCCGGTGATCACGATCCAGGTACATGACCCGGAGAACCCGTTTTTCAGGAGGAGGGTCATGGCCCATCTGGAAGAGGATACAATGACTGCAAACGTGATCCTAAAACGATACAACCTTGCCCCGGTTGTTCTTGAATGCAAAAAAGAGGATGAAATCAGATGATATCAGGCAGTCTTGAACTTTGCCATCTCACCTGATACACTCTCAACGATTCCGACAACACCTGTCATAATCCTGCCTATCTCGTCGATTGAGGCGCTCGCTTCCTCTGTTGCTGCTGCAGCATCTCCTGCTTCCTGTGAGGTGTTCTGGATCAGGTTTGCAACCTCCTGAATGCTTGCAGTCACCTCCTCAACCGACGCAGCCTGCTCCTCTGATGCAGAGGCCACTTCGACAGTATTGTTGTTGATCTCTCCGATGGTATCAGCAATCCTGTTAAAGGCTGTCATTGTCTCTTCAAGGGCATTGCTTCCCTCCATCACGGCTGTTGTTGACTTCTCCATCGCCTCCGTTGCCTGCTTTGCTTTTGCCTGAAGTTTTGTGATCAGATCTTCTATTGTCTCTGCTGACTTGCGAGAATCAAGAGCAAGAGATTTGACCTCCGCAGCAACCACTGCAAATCCTCTTCCTGCATCCCCGGCCCGGGCAGCCTCAATGGCTGCATTGAGTGCAAGAAGGTTGGTCTGGCTCGCAATATCTGATATCAATCTTACGATCTTTCCGATCTCATCCATCTCTGAGTTGATTCCTGAAACAATGGAGTCTACCTCTTCAGTAGAGATGGTGATGTCACCCATTGCTTTTTCAGACCGGTGGGCGAGATCAATCCCTCCCTTTGCCAGTTCATTGGCTTCGTTGGAAGCAATAGACACAGATTCAGCCTTTCTTGAAACCGCTGCCACGGTCTCATTGAGATCCTCCATTGCCCGAAGCACCTGTGAGATTCCATCTCCTCCCTGATCAGCGTTCTGACTGACCTTTCCTGCATTTGTAGCAATCTGTTGTGCCCCGGCAATGACCTCCTCAACACTTGCAGTTGCCTGTTCTGCACGCGATGCGAGATCTGAGAAATTCTTGTTGATGAGGGAGACTGCTTCTGATACCTTGATACCGATATTATTCAGAGCATCCCTGAACTGTACCCACTCACCTTTGACGTCAACAGTCTGTTCAAATCTCATTGCAAAGTTGTAATCAGCATATGCCTCGGCGATCTTCATGGACTCACGAACTGGAACTGTAATTGAATCAAGGGTCTGGTTCATCCCCTCAATGACTGCCCGGAAGTCTCCTTCATGAACAGATGCATCTGATCTGAATTTAATATTCCCTGCGATTGCCGCCTTTGCTATCGCTTCAGAATCAGAGACAAGGCGGGTGATAGCCTGGCGTGCAGTCTCTACCGCTTCTCCTATCTTTACAAACTGCTCCCTGGCTGCTGCAGAATGTTCATCAGCATCCAGGATCTTCATACTGAATGTTGTGTCTCCTTTTGCCAGTGAACTGATATTCTTTTGTACCACTTCAACTGATTGCTCAAGATATGAGACGAGTGACCTTATTGCGGTCATATCTGAGAAGATCTCAATTAGCCGGATTACAGTTCCTTTCTTGTCTGTGATTGGAATATAGACATAGTCAAGGTGCCTGATGCCTGTCGGACAA
>QKDV01000082.1 GCA_003251955.1 Methanospirillum hungatei | reverse complement strand
TCTTTTACTGAGGTCCTTACCTCAAAGAAACCTGGAAAAGGAAAACTGATTGTTGACTTTGGATGGGCAGTAAAAACTCTTGACTTTACATATATCCCAATCATCGATGCAAATGGTACAGTTGTCAATATAGTTGCGATGTACATCGATATCTCGGACCAGGTAGCATATGTTGAAGAGATCCAGACATTTATCCAGGAAAATCCGAATGCAATCCTCATGATGGATACAGACCTGAATATCACAGACAGCAACCCGGCATTCACGAAGATATTAGGGTACAGTTACGAAGAGAGTCTCAGGATGAAACTGACCGACATCAATGTCACAGAAAGAGTTGGTCCAACCATCAGGGAAGCAATCGAAACCAAACAATCTGCCCGGGGAAGACTTGTTGCAGATTGTCCGACAGGCATCAGGCACCTTGACTATGTCTATATTCCAATCACAGACAAGAAAGGAACTGTAATCCGGCTAATTGAGATCTTCTCAGATATGACCGCAATACGGTCACTCGTCTCATATCTTGAGCAATCAGTTGAAGTGATACAGAAAAACATAAGTTCACTAGCCAAAGGAGACACAGCATTCAGTATGAAGATCCTGGATGCTGATGAACATTCTGCAGCAGCCAGGGAGCAGTTTGTAAAGATAGGAGAGGCAGTAGAGACTGCACGCCAGGCAATCACCCGTCTGGTAACAGATTCCAATGCGATAGCAAAGGCGGCAATCGCAGGGAATATAAAATTCAGATCAGATGCATCTGTTCATGAAGGGGACTTCCGGGAAGTCATTGAGGGGATGAACCAGACCCTTGATTCAATAACAGTTCCGGTTTATGAGTCGATGAAGATCGCTGAGGCATATGCTGGTTATAACTTTGCAATGAGGTTTGAACAGACTGTTGACGTCAAAGGTGAATGGATACAGTTCAGGGATGCTCTGAATAATATCGGCATCAAGGTATCAGAAGCAGTCTCACTCATCAACAAGAATGTCACTGATCTTGAATCGCGTGCAGAGCAGGCAAATGCAAGTATTGAGGAGGTCATTGCCGGGGCACAACAGATTGCAACAAATGCAGGAAAGGTCAGTCAGAACTCCGATCAGGGAGGAGATGGAATCTCACAGGTACTTCGGGCAATGGAGGATCTCAATGAGACCGTGGCATCTGTCTCAAGAAAGGCTGAATCTGTCTCTATTGCTTCCAACGAAGCCAATGAACTTGCAAAGGGAGGTATTGATCTCGCCCACCGGTCTGAAAAAGCAATGGGTGACATCACCATCTCTACTGAAGAGGTAGACTCCATTGTTTCAGGTATCAACTCAGAGATGGATGAGATCGGAAAGATTGTAAGATTGATCTCAGATATTGCGAGCCAGACCAACCTTCTTGCACTCAATGCGGCTATTGAGGCTGCCCGGGCCGGGGATGCAGGAAGAGGATTTGCAGTGGTTGCTGCTGAGGTCAAATCTCTTGCTCTTGATTCACGCAAGTCAGCAGAGACGATTGAAGATCTTATAACAAAACTTCAGGCAAAAGCAAAGCAGGCAACCGAGGCGATGGAGAAGTCAACAACAGCCGTGATGGAGGGTAGCAATACACTTGAAGAGACGATGACAGCCTTTAACAGGATTGCTGATACCATCGGAGAGATCAACAACAATACTGTCGAAGTGGCCTCTGCATCAGAGGAGCAGGCTGCGTCGGTTGAGGAGGTGACTGCAAGTATCCAGGAGGTTGCAAACCTGATCCAGAACACCTCACAGGAGGCAGGAGATGCTGCAGCAGCAACAGAGGAGGCGAGTGCATCAATCGACGAGATTGGCAGGATTATGACCGGTGTTGTTGGAATTGTTGAGAGTGTGACAGGTGAGATGTCCAAGTTCAAGACTGCCTGATATCATCTGATTCCAACCTCTTTTTTACATTCTAGAATAACCGGCGCCAGGTTGTACTGTTTCAGGATCACGTTTGCGGTCATTGTGTCCTCTTCCAGATGCGCCATGACCCTTCTTCTGAAGAACGGGTTCTCCGGATCATGAACCAGAATGGTGATCACCGGATAGGAGATTCTAACCCCGGTGATATTCTGGTGAGCCTGCCAGTGTCTCCTGCTGTGTTCATTGAGACCATCTTCGATCAGAAGAAACACTTCTTCAGGACAACGGTCAGTACCAAGATCTACAGCATCTGCAACACGGAATAGAGCAGCAAGCAGTGGAGTGCGGACAGATGCTACCTCTTCCCTGATAGCAGTGAGATCGGTATGGGTATCATGGTACCTGATGATGGTTCCAAGAAGGGAGAGTTCTGATGCATTGAGAAGGTTTATGATCGTTTGATCACGGTCAAGCATCTCAACTGAAAGGCTGACATGCATACCCCGGTCATAGATTGAGAGGGGATGAAGGTACCCCAAGTCATGGAGCCATGCAGCAAGATAGAGAAGAAACCTCTCATCAGGAGAGATCTGTAGTCCGGGGCCTGTGATAAGTTTGTTGATATTGCTGACGATTGCAAGTGAGTGAATAACACCATGAGACTGAAAAACAGGCAGGCCCCGGGGGATGAACGGGAGAAGACGTGATGCATACTGCTCAACCTGTTCTATCCGAATAAGCAGCTGTTGATAGGAGGCGAGTGCCTGATATCTTCTTCTCCCGTCAGACTGGTTCATACCATCAGGTGCTACCTCGTAGCGATGCAATCAGACCTTTCTGATCAGGATCTTTGTAGCAGATTTTCCAAAGAAGTGATATCCTGATCCTCCCTGCATAATGGTTGTAAGCAGACTGTCAGGATCAGTCACAATATCTCCCCCAATTGCAGTAACCCCCATCTTAAAGAAGATATCAGGGATCATACTTATCGTAGGTCCACCAATGATGACAGGAACCCCACTTGGAATGCGATAGAGGAGATCCTCTGTCGTCCCGGTCACCATTGTAGCACCGGTCATCACAACACATCCTGCTTCTGCAAGAACGGCGTCCTGCTCTTCTGGAGGAACAAAAAACGGGAGTTCGTCTTCACGAAGTGCATTCCGATTCAGTTCAAATATCCTATATGCTGCATTGCGTTGCTTGAGCCGGTGAATAACTGGCCAGAGTGCTCCAATAACTACCACCGGCCTGCTGGGATCGATCTCATCGACCAGATCGAATGCATCCTTATTTTCATCGATATGATAGGTTCCCTTGGGACAGATCTCAAGGTACCATGCAGAGAGAGCATTGACTATACTGATGAGAACGGCCCGGACCAGCGGAGCAGGAGAAGATATGTGATGTAAGATCTTGTCCAGTGATACACCCTGCATGTTTCCACAGTACGGCATCGCACTTGCCGCTGTTGTACAACAGACTGCTTCAGGGATGAGATCTACAGGGGTAAAACAGATTCCTCCATACCCATTGCTCAGTTTCACACCGGTGAAGAATACACCAACTACGACAGTCTCAAGCGTGATTGCACTCAAGGGTTCAGGCAGCCTGCCTTGAAGCAGTGCAACAGTTTCATTCAGGATCTGATCAGGTTCTGGTTTTTTAGTCATGATATCTGCAGGTTCTTTCAGTGATGGCATATAAACGAGTTTTCAATCTTGATTTAATTACATTTGTATAATAATCTGCATATCTTATTTAACTATCCTGATTAAAGAATTACCATGATTGATGTTACAACAATAGACTGGAATGAGGCCTGGAAAAAACCTGAAGAAGGTGAGAAAGGAAAGAAATTATTTATCAGTTGTGCCGACAGGTGGTCTGAAAAAAAGAGGTGTGAGAGGTTTAGCAGGTCGGCAAAAGAAAATAACTGGGAGGCATCCCGTGCACGGATAGAAGGGATGAATATCACCTCAGATTCCCGGGTGCTTGATATCGGTGCAGGACCCGGGACTCTCACCATACCTCTGGCAGGTCTCGTCAGGGAAGTTACTGCGGTTGAACCCTCCGCAGGGATGCGTGACTGTCTCTCATCAAATATTACCGACACAGGCCTCAGGAACATAACCGTAGTTCCGAAGAAATGGGAAGATGTGGATATTGTCAGTGACCTGAAGGCTCCCTATGATATCGTGATTGCATCTTACTCGCTCGGGTTTCCCGATCTCAGGGAAGGATTACAGAAGATGGATCAGGTGTCATGCTCCTACGTGTACATCTTCTGGTTCGCAGACATGCTCTCACCCTGGCAAAAGAATTACGGAGAGATCTGGGAAGCTCTGTACGGAATACCATTCAAAAAATATCAGAAACCAAATATCATATTCAACCTGCTCCACCAGATGGAGATTTATGCAAACGTTGAGATAACAAAGGAAGTACATCAGCAGAAATTTGCATCACTGGATGAGGCGGTCAGTGATCAGGGAGCTGGCCTCCACTTGGACACTCCGGAGCAGTATGCCATCCTCAGGGAGTTTCTTGAGAAGAGACTGCAGCAACAGGATGGTATGTTCACCATGAGCATAATCTCTCCAAGGGCAAAGATCTGGTGGAAAAAAGATTAATGATGAGGTGATATCAGAGGATCGTGTAATACGATCCCTGTGCACAGTTTTTGCAGACCGCTTTCCCATCGATGATGACTTCTTTGCTGTCCATGATCCCTTCACCACAGCGGCTGCAGATATCCTTATGGGTTGGAAATCCTGGCATGTCCTCCTTGGGAATTGTGACCTTCACATTCTGAATAGTGAAGATCTCATCTTCAGGAGCATTACAGATCATCTTTGCAACCTCTTTCATATCCTTTGGCTGGTCAGGATTTCTCGGAGTCGCTGCAACACGAACCGCTTTGCCAGTCGCTGTGTTAATAAAGGTGGCTGCAAACTTACCGTAGTTCATATGTTTGAGTGAGCGATGACCAAGAGAAACTCCGGTTATGGCCTGGATGGCATCGGTTGCACATCGATCAATTTCAACATACACAATGAGATCGTGGGTTTTGTTGAGGGGATCCAGTCCAAGTTCCCGCATGCCTGCTATGGTCATTCTGGTTCCCATAACTATTCCCGGGCAGATCTCTCCATGAAAATCCTTTGCTTTCTGTAACAGGGTATCAATAGTACTCATATTTCATTAAAACTATACTCATTCATTAAGTTAAATTCTTATCATATAATATCCAGAACTCATGATTATCATTAAACGGGAAATTACAGGGAAATCTCCCGATCTAATCCAGGAGGATCAAAGAGTAGTGCCCTTAAGTAAATATTTTTCAGTTTATTACTCATAATAATCAAAGTGTTTTTATGATATGGAGGC
>QKDV01000144.1 GCA_003251955.1 Methanospirillum hungatei | reverse complement strand
ATTCAGATTTTCTTTCACTTTCGTTGCATACACTACTATACAAGAGATGATTGTAAAATCCGTTACATTAGGAGAGCAGGGAACACGAGATAACACACAGGTTCTGACTCCTTCAATTATCACAACTACTGATTTGAAGACACTTCAAAGCATTCTGGATGTAACTCCGGTCGCAATTCAGATTGTAAGCCCAGAAGGGATGTTTATTGATTGCAACAGAAAGACTATTGAGATGTTTGAAGCCCGGACAAAAGGTGATATTATCGGGAAACCACCGGGAATTCTGTCACCTCCTGTTCAGCGTGACGGAAAAAGCTCAGCGACTCTCTCACAGGAGATGATTAAGCGGGCATTTTCAGGAGAGACAGTAAATTTCAGATGGGATCACAAGAAGCTCACCGGGGAGATTTTTCCAGCAAATGTTACACTCAACCGAATAGAGTACGAGGGGCAGACCTGCCTGATGACTACTGTGATTGACCAGAGTGAAGTAGTCAATCGCATTAATGCCATGTCATCTCTTATTCAGAACGCCCCCTTCTCAATCCTCACATTATCTCCTAAAGCAGAAATACTCCATGTGAATCCGGCATATTGTGAAATAACCGGGCATTCTAAAGAAGAGGCTAAGGAGATAGAGTTCAAAGATCACAAGGTAATCTCCCGGGAAGGAGAGACAATTCAGGATGCGATCAGATTAAAAACGCTGGTTTCAGGAAAATTTGTATGCCACTTTAAGTCTGGTGTAAAGCATCTTAATTACTCGTACATACCGGTTCTCAACCACAATCGTGATGTTGTTCAGGTCTATCATATCATGATTGACCAGACAGAGCTTGTCAACAGGCTCAATCAGTCTCAACTTTTAATTGATGAATGTCCGGCCGGCATAATTACCATGGCATTAGATGGTACAATACTCTCAACAAACCAGGCATTTTCATCAATATCAGAGCTGCCAATCCAGACAATAACCTCCAGGAGCACCCGTGATTTTAATGTCATATCACGAAACGGCCCTTCATTTTCTGAGACTATCAGATCAGGAAAACCGGAACGTGGAGAACTCGTGGTTGATTTTGGAACCGGGCCAAAAAACCTGGAGTACAGGTATGTCCCGGTTCTTGATACCAATAACACGGTTACACAGATTATAACATTTTATATCGATATGACCGGAGTCAAAAGACTTGTTGATTATCTTGAAAAATCGGTACAGATAGTATCAGAAAATATTGGAAATCTTGCATCTGGAAAGACAACATTTACAACATCAGTAATTCCTTCTGATGAGTATACAAAGTCAGCATACGAGAGTTTTACCATCATACAAAAATCCCTTGATAAAGCCCGCCTTGCGATCAGCCATCTCGTTGATGATTCGATAAAATTCTCACAAGAGGCCGCATCAGGGCATCTCTCATACCGTGCTGATCCCACCGCTCACCAGGGAGACTATGCAACGATCATTAAGGGAATGAACACGACGCTTGATACTATCACTATTCCGTTAAAAGAAGCGATGCGGGTTTCTGATGAGTATGCAGCATATAACTTAACTGCACGGTTTTCAAACAAGCAGGCAATCCAGGGAGACTGGATCTCATTTCAAAAAGTACTCGATCATATCGGGGAAGAGGTTTCCTCGGTACTGTCACATACGATAGAAAACATACAGGATCTTAAAAAGAATACTGAAGAGGCAAATGCAAGTATCGAAGAGATCACTGCCGGATCTGGTGAAGTCACATCATTAATGTCTGATATCAGAAATAAGGCCGGGCAGAGTGACTCAAGTACAAAACAGATCCTCAGTGCCATGAATGATATGGTTCAGGTTGTAAGTTCGGTATCGATGAAGGCTGACGAGGTTGCTAACCTTTCACAGGAGGCGACCTCTTCGGCTAAGGAGGGGATCGGACTCGCACATAACTCAGTAACTTCGATGAATGCAATCTCTACTTCATCAGAACATATTGGTGCGATCATTTCGGATATCAATGAGCAGATGATTGAGATTGGAAAGATTGTCAAGTTAATTTCTGATATTGCAAGTCAAACAAATCTCCTTGCATTGAATGCAGCTATAGAGGCTGCCCGTGCCGGAGATGCCGGGCGGGGTTTTGCTGTTGTGGCATCTGAAGTCAAGTCGCTTGCACAGGATTCCAGAAAATCAGCCGAGAACATTGCAGATCTGATCTCATCACTACAGCAGAAATCCCGGTCTGCAACTGAAGCGATGGCTGAATCAAACAAGGTTGTCCTTGAAGGAAGACAGTCTCTTGAGCAGACGGTCCAGGCATTTGACGATATCGCACAAAAAATTGAGGATATCAGCAGCCACATCACAGAGGTTGCATCAGCCTCTGAAGAACAGGCTGCATCGGTTGAAGAGGTAACATCCAGCATACAGGAGATAGCAGATCTCACGCATACCATCACTGATGAGACTGTTTCAGTATCAGGTGCTTCAAAGGAGATCTCATCAGCCCTGTCACAGATAAACAAGGTGGTTGCAAATATTGTTGGTATTGTTGATGGTGTATCTGAAAAGATGACTCAATTTAAGGTCTGATTCAGATCGTATACACAACCAGATTATCGGATAATTCTATTATATATTGAGAGAATTGAGAAAGGCAATAAGGTAGTTGGAATTCAATATTTTTTGAGGTGTGCTCCACCTCGATAAATACTGCATAGTACAGTACAACTACAATTTGGATTCCTGTCTTTTCTGTCGGACAGGAATCTTTTATCGGGTTTTCATTGAACTTTTTTGCCTACTATCAGGCCAGATTACTATTATCGACATCTATCTTCTATTGAGAAGATTGAGATAACGTATATGTCTGGCGTTGACGAAGAGACTAAGGGTGTTTTATACACCTTGATACTTACTGTTACTCTAACGCATCAACAGATCCCCATCTCAGTAATGGGGATACTTTTCTTACGCTCTACGAGTTTTCATCAGATTGAATATACCCGGAATCGATATGAACTGTTTCAATAGGATGAATATTACCTATTGAGATCATTGAGAAAATCAATATGGCATATGAAGAGAGATTAGTATTTGAGGTGCGCACCACCTCTCATAAAACACACCTAGGAATAATCATCCAGACTTTTTGAGATCCGATCCCTGTCTGCTGTTGGACAGGGAATAATTCATAAGCTGACATCACTGACCGTAGTATTTTACTACAGATAAACGGGCATTTATCATCAGTAACTCTTTTTTTAGCCAGCCATTAACAAGGGTTGGATCCTTCTGCTATCATTTGATACAATTATTGAGAGAGGATATTGGTCAACAAATATCAGGGATTCGATCGGTTAAAAGTGCTAACCTCTTCCTGGTATCCTCTATCTATTTACACCGATTAAATACTTCACAGATTCGACAATTCGTTTAAACTCCCATAGAATTTGATTCAACAGTTCAGAAGGTTGCTACATATATGATCTAAATGATCTATAGATCACACAATATATTATGAGCCATACTTAAAAATATACGATTTTTAAAAATTACATGAGGAGTTATCCTTATGCCGGGTAAAATAATAGAACTGATTGATAAGTTAATAGAGGTCCGATCAAACGGAAATCCAAGTCTTGAATCTACAACTAGGACGAAATTACTCCTTAAAGGAATTGATGCAAGAAAGTACACTTCTTCGTCAGAAGATGATCCCGTAATAATTGAGAAGATTTACCAAATATCAGAGGAAATGTGCGTTAAATTATAGGTGAACCATGACAATTCAGGTAGCATATTCAGAGAAACCACAGCCACAATCAGCAGTATCAGAAATATCTTCGCAACTCTCCTCTTCAAAGCCGGTAGCAGTTTTCTTTTTTGCTTCTCCAATATTTAGTCCTGATGAGATAAGCTCGGCTATGAAGAATGCATTTCCAGAAGCTACCGTAGTTGGTTGTTCAACTGCAGGGGAGATAGTAACAGGGAAAATGCTGAAGAACTCGATTGTAGCAATGGCTTTGGAATCAGATGAGATTGAAGGAATCGCATCTGATGTTATCGATTTAAGCGATCGCAAGTCTCCGGCCAAAGTTGCTATTGATTTGGCTGCTAAATTTGGAGAAAAACCAATGGATCTCGATGTTGAGAAATACATCGGGATGATCCTCATTGATGGACTTTCCCTTGGAGAGGAGAAAGTCATGGAAAGACTGGGTGATATTCTCAATATTACAATTATTGGTGGATCAGCAGGTGATAATCTCGAATTTCAAAAAACCTGGGTCTATTTAGAAGGAAAAGCATATACAAATGCTGCAATCCTGACGCTGATAAAACCAGGATGCAAATTTGATATAATTAAGACCCAGTCATTTAACAGAACCGAAAAAATACTTGTCCCAACATCGGTAGATCAAGAGGCCAGAGGAGTTCATGAGTTTAATGGTAAACCGGCTACAGAGGAGTATGCAGCAGCATTAGGCCTACCGGAAGATGAGATCTCAACACGATTTATGGTAAATCCGGTTGGTTTAATATCAGGGGATGAGCCATTTGTCCGGGCTCCGTACCGGGTAGAAGGGAAATCAATCTTCTTCCATTGCCAGGTTCAAAAAGATATCGAACTTGAACTCCTCACTCCAATTGATATCGTAGAAGATACCCGCAGAGCAATATTAGCAATGGAAGAGAAGGTCGGTGCAATTAAAGGGCTTATCAATTTTAATTGTAGTGAACGAACCTGTCTCCTGACCCAGGCACAGAAATGTGATGAATACGGGGCTTTATTCTCTGATTTTCCAACCGTTGGTTTTTCCACATACGGCGAGGAGTTAATCGGTCACATGAATAATACTGCAACAATGCTGTTGTTTTACTAATACAACCTAAATATTTTTTAAATCAAAATATGTCTGTTAATTTGATCACTTTTACTATATTCGATAGTGATCTTCGTTGTCTATCTAAAAAAACCGGTTAAGAATTGAACATTACTTAAAAGTAGACCATATGGGCCTGAATTAATAAAAAGCGTTCACAATAGCGAGATACGATGAAATCTGAGTCAGGCTATCATATCCCGATAACAATTCCAATCCCATAAATCATCTCCCTGATTCTTTCATCTCCTAACTGGTTCAAAGATTCATTTTGCAACCGATATCACAACTCCATCGATGAGCATCACCCAGATAAATCCTATCAGGGCTGATTCCTACCGAATAAATAGCTCATTTGAGATATTATTCTCTATTGTCCTCAAGAGGGCGTTTCGTAGACTGTATCAGAAATAATGTGTTAATGAAATATCCCATAATTTTTATGATATCTCATATAGATACCATCAAACTCTCAAGGTAGTCAGAAAGGCTCATCACATAATGTACCTCTATGTCTGTTTTAGGATCAGGTTTGGGTGATGTTTCCAATAATTCAATAAAAACCAGTAATTATGAATTATTGAAGGCCATTGAAATCATCCGATCCCTTTATAAACTACCCAACCAGATATACCGAATATTACCATAGATTGACAATCGCTAAAAACGGCTGCTCCCTCTCATGGACGCAAAAAGAAGATGTATACCGGTTCTACACCTGAATACAGAGGAGAAAAATCGTGGTGATCGAATTTATCGATGTAAGAACCCTAATCCTCATCCTTATTCTGGGTCATGCCATTGCAGCCCTGCTCCTCTTCTTTGCCACCAGGAGACGGGCACAGATCTACGATACAATCTTTATGATCAGTATGGCCCTCCAGGCTGCCGGGTGGTTTTTTCTTTTCTTCAGAGGAGTAATTTCAGATATTCTCTCATTTTCCTTTGGAGACACATTGCTCTTCTCCGGGTTCTGTTTGGAAACCATCGCTTTCCTCTCGCTTGTCAGACCTGTTGATAAACGCTGGCAGAGGACTTATACTGTCATTTTTGCCCTCTCCATAATCACCATCTGGTTACCCCTGCTTGGACATGACCTCGCCATTGGTATTGTTTCGATCCTGAACGCTCTTTTTTTTATCTTCCCTAGTTATCTTCTGGTCTTCTCAACGCCGCGTTCCACCCCCTTGAAGCAATTCACCGGGTGCATCCTTCTCCTGAATGTCATTGCAGGTATTTCCCGGGGATCGTATCTTCTCGTTGTGAAGAACTACAGTCTCCTGGAGCCCACATTCATCCAGGTCCTGTTCTTGTTCACCCATTTTATCATCATGGCACTGGCATCCACCAGTTATATTCTCATCAGGTGGGAGTCTCTCAGTGCGGATCTCGAAGACGAAATCGCAGAACGTCGCGTAATTGAAGGAGAACTGAAGGAAAAAACCGACTCTCTTCAGGAACGGGTAAAAGAACTGAACTGTCTGTATGATATTGCCCATCTGATTGAGACCACCACCTTTGGTGATGCTCTCTTACAGGCTTTGGTAAATATTCTTCCTGCCGGGTGGAGATATCCAGCCCTTACCTGTGCCAGAATTACCGTGGGAAGCAGGGAATTCCAGTCAGAAGGATTTCAGACCAGTGCAATAAAGCAGGAATCTACCCTGACGGTGTACGGGAAAAATGTAGGCAATATTGAGATATTTTTCCTTGGAGATGAGGCATTATATGGAACAGATCCATTCCTTGCCGAAGAACTCAACCTGATCTTTATCGTAGCTGAACGGATCAGCAGGGTGCTGGAACGTCACCAGTCAGAGGAGGCACACAGGGAGAGCGAGGAGCGGTACCGCCAGCTCTATGACAGCATGATGGACGCATTCGCCTGTGTTGACATGAGTGGCAGGATCACGTTATTCAACGAATCATTCAGGCAGATGGTCGGATACGAACCTGCTGAAATTTATACCCTCACCTATAATGACCTGACACCGGAAAAATGGCATGCGAAAGAAGCAGATATCATCGAGAACCAGGTCTTCAGGAGAGGATACTCAGATATTTTCGAAAAGGAATACCGGAGGAAGGACGGGACGGTCTTCCCCTTGGAGATTCGTACATTTTTAATGAAGGACACGACGGGTAACAATAAGGGCATGTGGGCAATTGTCCGGGATATCACAGAACAAAAGAAGGCCAAAGAGGCACTGAAAACCGCAAACCAGTTTTTAGACACTACCATCGATAGTATCCCGGGAGTTTTTTTTGTTTTCGAGGAGAATGGTCATTTTGTCCGTAGAAATATTAACCACAGGATAATAACCGGGTATTCAGATGAGGAACTGCAGGAGATCACTCCTCTTGATGTGATCGCACCTGAGGATCGTGATTTTGTTGCCGAAATAATCAACAGGGTGTTCAGTCAGGAGGAATTTACCACAATAACAGTAAGCATCCTGACAAAAGACGGTAGGAAAATTCCTTACCTTTTAGGTGGCCTTTCCATGACTGTGGCCGGAAAGAAGTACCTTGTGGGCACCGGCATTGATATTACAGAACAGGTACAGGCAGAGGAAGCTCTAAGAAAGAGCGAAGCACGGTATCATAACCTGATCGATACATCACATGACATCATCTACTCACTCTCCGAGGAGGGGATCTTCCTTTTTGTCTCACCTGCATGGACCCATCTGCTCGGCCATCCGTTATCTGAAGTGAGCGGTCATAATTTTACTGAGTTCGTCCACCCCGATGACCTGCCTGTTTGTTACGCGTTTATCCATAAAGTTCTGGAGACCGGCGAACGGCAGGAAGGAGTTGAGTACCGGGTGAAGCACAAAAATGGTGAGTGGCGGTGGCACACCTCAAGTGGCACTCCGATCCTGGACGATGTCGGAGGTATTACCCGTTACACCGGTATTGCCCATGATATCACCAATAGGAAAAAGACGGAAGAAGAACTCTTCCATTCCAAGCAGATGCTCCAGCTGGTTATTGATACGATCCCCCTGGGTGTCTTCTGGAAAGACAGAAATTCGATCTACCTTGGCTGCAACCTATCCCATGCCCGGGACGCTGGTTATTCTGATCCTAGAGACATAGTGGGAAAGGACGATTATTCCACCACGTGGAATGAAATAGCTGACAAGTACCGTGCCGATGACCGGAAGGTAATGGAGACCGGGATTGCACAGCTCAATTATGAAGAGCCGCTGATCAAACCGGACGGAAGTAGGGCATGGGTCACTACCAGCAAGGTTCCCCTTCGAGGTCGCAGAGGGGAGGTTATCGGGTTGCTGGGTACCTATGAAGATATCACCTCACGCAAGCAGATGGAGCAGGCACTGAGAAAAAGTGAGGAACTTCTCAGGCTCTTTATTGAGCATGCACCCGCCGCCCTAGCCATGCTCGATAGGGAACTGCGTTATGTCGCAGTAAGCCACCGGTGGTTAAGTGACTATCATCTCGGCGATCGGGATATCATTGGTCATACCCATCCCGAGATCTTTCCCGAGCTACAAAAAGAGATCCTCGCTGTGCTTTACCGTAGTCTTTTAGGAGAGGTCATATCTTCGAAGGAGGACAAGTTCGTACGGCTTGATGGGGCAGTCCAATGGCTTGCATGGGAGGTACGCCCGTGGTATACTTCTGACCAGAATATCGGGGGTATCATCATCTTTTCTGAGGATATTACCGGGAGAAAACAGGCAGAAGAGGCGTTGCGGCAGAGCGAGGAGAAGTACCGGGTCATCATCGAGAATATCCCTGATTTTGTGTATCAGGCAGATCTGGAAGGGAAGTTCATCATGATCAACCCTTCCGGGCTCCGGATGCTCGGATATGACTCAATGGATCAGATTACTGGGCGACCTGCGACCGATGTGTATGAGAACCCTGATGACCGAAAACCCTTTTTAGAAGCTCTCCGTAAGAATGGCTCGGTACACGGGTATCCAGTCACCATAAAAACAAATAATGGAACAATACGTCATGTGACCGTAAGCAGCCACTATTTCTATGATACGAATGGCACCATTGCGGGGGTGGAAGGTGTGGTCCACGATCTGACAGATCTGCACCGAGCAGAGGCGAGTTTACGGATGGCCAACCAGAAACTCAACCTCCTCTCCTCAATCACCCGCCATGACATCAATAACCAACTGCAGGCACTCACCGGCTACATTCACCTCAGTACCATTTCATTCGAAGATCCGAAGACACTTGCCGGATATTTTGCCAAAGAAGAAGTGATCGCCGAGAATATCAGACGGCAAATTAGTTTTTCCAAGGATTATGAGGATCTTGGCGTAAAATCCGCAGTATGGCAGGATGTGTCCCTGTTGATAAAAGATGTATCATCAGGACTGCTGATGCAGGATCTCCAGCTGATCATTGACTGTCCGGGTCTTGAGATCTTTGCCGATCCTCTGCTTTATAAGGTATTTTACAATCTTACTGACAATGCACTTCATTATGGGGGGGAAAAGATGACGACTATCCGTCTTTCCGCAAACCCTCAAAAGGATCATCTACTTCTCATCTTCGAGGATGATGGAGAAGGTGTCAGTATGGAGGATAAACCAAAACTCTTCACCAGAGGTTTTGGTAAAAATACCGGCCTGGGACTCTTCCTCTCCCGGGAGATCCTGGCGATAACCGGACTTATGATCACCGAGAACGGCGAGCCGGGAACCGGGGCACGGTTTGAGATAACGATTCCAAACGGGAAATGGCGGTTCACCAATGGGGATTAAAAGAAGGACTGTGAATATTCCTTACAGTGGTCGATAATCACATCCTAGAAGTTTACCCCTGAAGAATACCGGGGTCTCAATGAGACCTGTAAATGAAAATATTCAAATTAAATTTTCCAACTATAATTTGGACATTTAACAGTAACAGATGTATATGAATGGGACAATATGTTGAATCTATTGAATTTTCGGTCTGTTTAACGAGTTGGGAAATTCTGGAGAGTAAATCATGACAGAACATATTGAGATCCTCTATGTTGATGATGAGCCAGATCTCCTCATGATCGGAAAACTCTTCCTGGAAAGAAATGAAGGTATCAAGGTATCAACCCACGAATCAGCGATTTCTGCACTTGCTCTAATTCAGACACAATCATTTGACGCCATCATCTCTGATTACCAGATGCCTCAGATGGATGGGATTGAGTTTTTAAGAACGGTGAGAAGTTCTGATAACAACATCCCATTTATTATATTTACTGGAAAAGGACGAGAAGAGGTTGTTATTCAGGCTCTCAATGAGGGTGCTGATTTTTACCTGCAGAAAGGTGGAGATCCAAAAGCACAATATACTGAGCTTATCCATAAAATCCGACAAGCAGTAAAACAAAGAAGATTAGAGATTAATATCAGTGATCATGAACGCCGTGAGGCCGATATTCTCAATTTTCTGCCTGATGCAACCTTTGCAATAAATACTGAAGGAGTCGTCATTGCCTGGAACCGTGCTATGGAACAGATGACTGGTGTTCAGGCTTCAGATATGCTTGGAAAAGGAAATTTTGAGTATGCACTCCCTTTCTACCATGATCGCCGTCCACTTCTTATTAACAAAATTTTTGAGGATGATTCTGATTTTACGGCGCTCTATCCAATTATAAAGACGGAGAATGGACAATTTTCGTCAGAAATTACAATTTCTCACTTTAACGAAGGAAACGGGGCAATATTATGGTTTACGGCCTCTCCACTCTACAATAACGAGGGTAAGATCGTAGGTGCAATAGAGTCTATCAGGGACATTACAGAGAGCAGACGGGCAGTTAATGAACTTCATCAGAATCATGAACAATTACAGGTTGCATATGAGGAGATACATGCATCAGATCAGGAGCTTAGATCCAACGTAGAAAAACTTACAATCCAGACACAGAAACTCGAGGAGAGAGAACAACAACTCCAGGCTATGGCATCGAATATTCCTGGAGTTGTATACCGATTTGTTGTGAATCCTGACAGAACAACAGGATTTGAATATATCAGCAGTCGAAGTGCTGACATTCTTGGAATTGAGAATAATCCTGCTACGTTCTCCGAAGAGGTAACACATAACATCGTACCAGAAGAGAGAGAACGGTTTTTGATCTCCATGCAACAAGCGATAGAAACAAAAACCGCATGGGAATTTGAAACCAGGTATATCAAGCCATCCAGAGAAGAAGTCTGGCTCAAAGCAGTATCAAGTCCGGTTTTTGAGAACGGCAGATATGTCTTTGATGGCATTATTTTTGACGTAACTGACCGAAAACGAAATGAGGAAATCTTACAGAAAAAGAATGAAGACCTCGACAACCAGAACAGGTTGATCAATACCATTCTGGATACCGTTCCTATTGGGATATTTATGGTTGAGGCTCCAACCGGAAAACCTCTTATTTCAAATCCTGCAGCAATTAGGATTCTTGGTAGAGGGATTCTTCCAAATGCTACAGAAGAGAATCTCTCAGAGGTATATGAGGCGATGAAACTGGGGACAGGCCAAAAATACCCAACTTCAGAAATGCCTATTGTCCAGGGTATGTATGGAAAAAGCACTCATATCGATGACATGGAGGTTATCCACCCGGATGGGACACGAATTCTCCTAGAGGTGTTTGGAAACCCGGTTATAGACGCCCAAGGGCATGTAATCGCCAGCATTGTGAGTTTTTTAGACATAACCGAGAGAAAATAGTTTGAATTATCTCTTCGCGAGTCCATCAAAACCAGTACGGCCTTACCGGAATGATCCTTCAGATAATGTCAGATAATTTTGAAATCAAGGGATAAAATTTCGGCTAATTTATGTTAATGAGTTTTGTAAGAGATTTACTTCGATACAAGTATGAACTTTTTTTTGGGACCATACCGATGATCATTCTATTTTATGGGGATTTCAGAGCCGAAAGAGAGAGGATTATCCCCCTCTACCTCTTGATCCACTTCCACAGACTGGAAAGTTGGATCATATGATCAAATGAGAGACCCGCAAGAGCCATAGGTTCAACCTTAATCTCCCCATTCTCTTCCCTGATCGACTCAATAACAATCCCTGCAAATTCAAGTGAAGCATCGGCGAGCCTCATGTACTCCTTATACATGAGATACACTACACAACCGTTCAGAACCGCTAAACCGGTGCTAATACCAGCGATCACTTCAGCAATCATTCTCTTCCTCCATACCTGAAGAGATCCTGAACAGACAGATTACCAGATACAAATCCCCTGCTCTGCAGAGACCTATTTCCTAACCCCTGAAACCCAAACGCAAGAAGTCCTGATCCATTTACCCGGGTTCCTCCGGACAGAACAGAACCAATAGCCCGTGAGACAGCATATTCAGCCCCGTTAAATATCCCGGATGAATACACCGAGGTCTCACCAAGAGACCTCTCACCATCCTCGTCCAGGAACAAACAATGATTCCTGCTCTCTGACTCCTGTATCAGACCTGAAGCATAATCTGAAACCAGAACCGGACCGGACCCTGAAACCACCAGATCAATCCCGGGTTCATCGCCTGATATCGTTCGTGTCAGACGGGCTGTATCCACTGCCATTGCCCGCTCTGCAAATGAGCCGTTGGTATCAGATCCTGATGCGGAGAGGAATGCAGAACCATCAGTGGTGATGGTGGTAGCGATATAATCAGCACCGGCCAGGGCTGCAAACAGAATGCAGACCATCCCCAAAATTACAAACCCTCTCTTCATATTCCCCCCGGATATGAAAAAAGAGAGAGTTAAGCCAGGATGGCAACCATATCAGCCCAGGACTCAAGACCGGTTCTGATAGAATCTGCCTCATAACTTGAAAGGGTGACACTATCTCTCTTGAACGTGACCGAATAGAGTTCACCGTTACTTGCATGAGCCTTGATGGTGCAGCTGAACGAATCCTCTGACGAATCACGTGATGCACTCACTCCGTCTCCCATACCGGTGGTGATTGCAGCAATACCCGTGATCTGGGTAACAGCAGTGTTAACAGCTGCCATCGTCGGTCCCCTTACCGGAATGCTCCCAACGGTCTTTGCCTCTGCATTCTCGTACACGATTGTTGCTGCGTACGCTTCTTTGCTCTTCTCAACCGCAGGCTTTGCTATCCCTGCAGACTCGTACGCTGTGCATCCCCACGGATTGCTATCCAGCACATCCTGGATGAGTGTACTAAATGCGGTATAGTCAGCAATCGGTGTTGCAAGTTTTCTCACCGCAGACTTTACAACACTCTTCTGTGTGAAATCTCCCATATTTTCCCCCATGTCGCGTAAATTGCGACATTATCTCATTAGTAGCCTGGTTATAATAGGTTCAGCATGGGGAGGGAAACAAGATGAGAACTACCGGCCATTTTAGAAAATTAGTGCAAACAGCCACACCCGATCTGATCAGAGTCTGATAATACGATATATCAAATTTGTAACAACATGCATGCGTACCCAGCCTCCAGGGAAAATTCCAGAACTCATCGACAGTGATCTGCTCAAAGATAAACATTTCTACGTATCAAACCCAGAAATCCAAAGGGAAAACCAATACATTTTAAAAGGTACTGATATTACCATTTTTTTAACTGCTGAATCATCACAATCAAAAACAGTGAAACAACCCAGTGAATTCAGGCAGAATCAGTGATACTATGAACAAGAGGCGGTAGATGAAGACACAGTACCCCCCGTCAGATGAACAAGCTTGGCGGCAGATCACAGAGGGGAGTAATCAGGGTTTCTCGTCTGGGTTTTTAATCATATCTTCGCTCCCCCATAGCGGTAACTCTCCCGCTATCCAGGATATATCAGGAGATCTTCCAGATATCAAAATGGGGAGAGTATGGTTGGTGGCATAGATGAATCGAAGCGCTGAGTATCATACCTGTTATACTGCAGGATATGCTGCGAAAGCTATCCTCCAGACTCAGGGTTATGAAGTAGCAAAGGTTCTCCTGCGTACCACAAACAAACCCGGCCAGATCAGGTTTATCGCGTGGAACCGGTTTGAAACGCTCTTCCTCTGCATCAGATCCTATCGCGGCAGATTTCATCTGCAGGAGGATATTGATGCCCTCTCACAGTTGCAACGTTCAGGTGCATATCCTGGCGAGATTCAGTACTGGGTCAGGCATAAAGACTACTGGAACAGGTACCGGATCTGTATAGGCGGAGCGGTCAGACTGCGAGGTCCGGAAGATGCCGGTGACTGAGCAGGCAGGAGTAGTCAGGCCTTCAGAAAGCAGCCTGATCTTCCCGATTCACTGGGGCTATTATGGCTGGTGAAGTCGGCAAAGCCGGAGTTCTTGCATGTCTCAGGCTCCTTGCTTCCAAGGGCCAGGTATTTGAGATCAGGACCCTCGGTCATGACGGTATCGGTTCAGGATATTATAACAACCATGAGAAGGCTGCCGATGATATCCTCCTGCTTGAAGAAGACCTGCGCATTTCCGGGATTTATCTCACCCTGAATGAAGTAAACCCGGTTCTGCTCGCACGAAGGGCCAACCGGATCAAGACAAGGCTCACAAGATCAGAAGCAACTACTGCAGATAGCGATATCATCAGGCGAAGGTGGCTTCCAATAGACATCGATCCGGTCAGGATATCAGGAGTTTCATCATCTGATTCTGAACATGAGAGTGCCCTCTCTCTTGCCAGAACTATCAGATCATGGCTAACTGATAACGGCTGGCCTGATCCCGTCATCGCCGATTCCGGCAACGGAGCACACCTGCTCTATGCAATCGATCTCCCAAATGATGATGCCAGTCGGGATCTGGTTCGATCATTTCTTGAACTTCTTGACTGCCGTTTCTCAACTTCTGCATGCAGGGTTGATACCGCGAACTTCAATGCAGGACGGATCTGGAAGGTATACGGGACATACGCAAGGAAAGGTGACAATGTTGTTGACCGGCCACACCGGAGATCGCAGATCATCACAGCACCACAGACACAAACTATTGTCAGTTATGAGCAGATGCATTCCCTTTTGGGGGAATTCTCGTTACATGAACATGGCGGGTCTGGACCTGAATCAGAGAGTGTTTCAAAGACAGACTCAGAATATTGTTCAGATAATGTTTCAAAGAGGGGATTTAAATCAGGAAAAATCCTTGATCTCGGCTCATGGCTCAGGGACCATAGCATTGCATCCAACGCGAAACCGTACAAGGGAGGAACCCTCTATTCGCTTGAACAGTGTCCCTTTTCTTCTGATCATAAGGATGGTGCTTTTGCATTACAACTCCCAAACGGTGCCATCTTCGCCGGATGTCACCATACTTCATGCGGAAGCGGGAGACAACGATGGTCTGAATTGCGGGCCATGTATGAAGGATCTTCACGTAGCAAATCAAATCCCGGGAAAAATACAGACGGGCAAAGAGAGAAGAATAATCCCGGGACGGCCAGAGATCCTGTTTCAACAGATCCAGATGCAACCGGATCTGATCAAGTACCCGTCCCATCAGAAGCAGATGACGGGAAGATAGATGAAAAAGACAAGATACTCTCTCAAGCCCGTGAGATCCTTGCACAAGGCAATCCACTTGATACTCTTCTTTCAACATTTGGGAGATATCATGAAGGAGACCAGACCGTTGCCGAGTGTCTCGTCCATTCGCTTGCATCAAGAACGGTGATCAACAGCAGAGGGCTTCATGTCTCTATCACCGGTGAGTCAGGGAAAGGCAAGTCCCATGCCATAGAGACCATGAAATCCCTGATTCCTTCAGCATACCGGCTCGACGGGCGTATGAGTGACAAGGCACTCTTTTACATGGACGATCTTATCCCCGGAACAGTGATCACGCTCGATGATGTCAGCCTTTCAGAGCAGATGCAGGAGATTTTGAAAGGAGTGACTACCTCGTTTCAAAAGCCGTTTCCATACAGGACTGTCAATACAGAGAGAAAACCACAGATCTGCACGATCCCACAGCGGTGTGTCTGGTGGATTGCAAAGGTAGAAGGGGCCGGTGATGATCAGGTCTTTAACCGGATGCTCACCTGCTGGATCGATGACTCTGATGAACAGGATCAGAGGGTGCTTGACCGGACTCTTGCCTGTGCAGAAGAACTGCCTGATTCACAGGCACAGGTGAGCGAGGATATCCTGATCTGCAGACAGATCTGGAATGAACTGAAAGAGGTTTTTGTCGTGATTCCGTTTGCACGGAGGATCAGGTTCCAGTCGGCAGAGAACCGGCGTAATCCGGATATGCTGCTCGATCTGATCAGGACAAACGCTGCACTCTGTCAGCAGCAGCGGACGATGATAGAATCAGGAGGAATTTCGTGTATCATCGCAACCGAAGAGGATTTCACCCAGGCTGCACGGCTCTTTGTCGCCCTGAATGGCGAGACCGGAGGACAGGCAACGAAACTTACCCGTCGTGAATCTGCCCTTATCGAGACGATTGCTTCTGCAGATCATACAGAGATCACAACAAGTGAACTGCAGAAGGCAACAGGCTGGACAAACAGTTCTATCACCAAACTGATTCACGGGTACCGCTCTCACGGGAAGACATATTCAGGCATTCTTGAAAAATGCCCGGCGATCTCGTTCTTTGACCGCACGGTCTCCATTGGTGACGAGGGATATACCACGATGAAAAGAACGAAGGCCTATCTCTGGGATAATGAACTGTACAGAGCCTGGGTTAAGGGAGGATCTGTCTGGCTTGCGAATGAATCATCAGATTCTGATGACGGGCCTGATCCTGACGGTGATCATCCTGATGATTCACCTTCTGATACAGGTTCTGGCTCACATGTGCCAGATGTACCTGATGTACCTACTCTACCTGACGCTCACGAAGAGTCATCTGCCAGTGAAGAAGAGGGGTTTGGCGCCAGGGAGGTGACAACGGGCGTATCACTCTCCTCAATAAGACCGGAGAATTTTGTCAGGGTTACCGGTGGTCCTGACCGACGGAGATGTAGTGTCTGTGGGAAGCGAAAAACAAGGTTCCAGGAGAAGGAGCAGAAAAGGAGGGAAAAACCATCGAAAGAGCCATTGACTCTCTGTGGGTCATGCTATGCCAGGGCAGTTTCAAGGATCGTCGCTTCTCATGTGATCCTGCCCGGAACCGTTGAGATAGCCAGGATGGTCAAACGTACTGCCCCTTCGGGACGATGCAGTCTCTGTAATCTCCAGCCTGCAGTCTGGATTGATCAGGATTGTAGGACAAGTCTTTGTGAGTCATGTTATCGCAGGTCTGCAGAGTCTGCAGATAGAGAATCCTCTGATATAACCGGCCCTCCGTGATCAGGTTAGTGGGAGGAGGACGGGAGTATGGAGGGATGGTGCTGGATTATCATGACACGACCAAATACTACATGGTGTATCAGGAAAGGCTGTTCGTATCTGACACGCCATTGGGTTAACACAGCAGGTCTGAAACAAAAGATTCGCAAGAAATGTATATGCACACGTACGGGCAGACAGCCGGGAATCATGGATTCCTGCCCTATGGAAGATGAAACAGAGATACTCAGGAGAGATGTTTGATGAGTATATTTGTTGAGAGCGTTAAGGTGGATAGCGGGTTTGAACATTGTGGTAGAATAATTCGTGACGGGGAGTTTCTGCTGGTGTTTATCGATGATATCGGGAGATTCTCAATCCGGGGAGTTGTACTTACATCCGTGCTCCTGGGCCTTGGTGATGGACCAATATCTGGGCCAAAAGATGGTATTGTCAGACTGTCTGATAGTGGTAAGGGATTGTACATGGATATCGACGGGATATCCTATGCAAGCCCGGTTGCACGTGTCAGGGCAGTGATGAGAGGAGAGCAACGTAAAGGTCCGGTGAGCAGGGTAAAATAATCCATAGGTCTTTCTGATAGACCTGAGGTTTCTAATCTTTTTTTGAGTATAGTATACAGTTTGATAGTTCTGGTTTACTAATTCTCAACATATTGTTTTAGGTTTACAGATCTCAATCTTTTCAAGGTGGAATAACCTCCCAGGTCTGCCGGGCGGCAGGGCGGCGAAACCAGTGATTGGGCGGGAGCATCCCTCACGCGATTTGACCTCTGTTTCGTGAATGAAAGATGGTTTGTAGGTATTCATGAGTCCGGGCGGCGAGGTGGAGATAACAGGCACATGACCACCGGGAGGAGATCCGGTTGCATGATACTGTGTGTGCAGGTTCTGCCGCCCAATAATAATTAAAATAAATAATTTTTAGTTATTATTGAATTAAGGGGAGATATGAGATTTGATGTTGGGCGGCGGTCTCCGCCCAATGACAGGAGATGAGAGATCTCCGCCGACCAGCCGCCCGGTGTATCTTTGCTGAACCAAAAGAAATACTGACACCTGCACTCTGCAACATCGTCCAGGCAAAGATCTTAAGCCTGGGAGAGATCAGAAAAACCTTCAGAAGGCGTTCGGGTATGTATCCGGGATGAGGGTGTGAATGGGAGAACTCGAATTACCCGGGTACCGCTTTTCAGGTTCTTACATCAGGGATCTAGAGAAAAGAGAAACCATATTGAATTTTATTTTTAGACGCTATTCCGGGCATACAGAATTTTTCCCACCCGGTGAATATGATCAAGAAGATCAGCATTCTCTATACGCTGTATATATACCAGATCAACTTTAAATGGCAGATTCAAATCATCGATCAATCTATTGAGATGGAGAAGATCGTTATAGGATATCTCATCTGAATCAACTGCGATATCAATATCTGATCCGGACCGGTGTGAGCCCATGGCTCGTGAACCAAACAAAACTGCCTGGCGTATCCCAGGGTATAATTCAAAAACTGACCTGATTCGGGATATCTGAACTTCTGAAAGACCTGTAGTAGAAGAATCAGCCAGCATCTGCAATACCCTTCATTTTACGTTCTAATGCTGATAATATTGGGTAATATTCGGTAACAATCTTCTCTAGAATATCTTCAGCAGTCTTCTCATCATAGGTATGGGCCGTACTGTTTCTGCTTTCAATCATGTTCATCCAGGTTTCACCATCTGATATCAGGTCCATGGCTATTGCCTGACGAATAGCATCACGAGAGCCTCTGATCTCCTGATATCCCTGATATAATGAGTAATCTCTCAAAAGGTTCCATGAAAGTTCGTATGTAAATTCAAATGATTTTATTAATCCCTGTTTCTCCATATTTGAAAGTGGACGAGAACAATAGAGATCCACTCCTTCTTTTAGAATAACCAGGGCTTTATGGTAATTTGTAAGTCGTTGAATATACCTGATATCTTTCGACATTATACATCCTTTAGGTCAGGTACGTATCTGTTTTCCATTATTACAAACATTGTCCAATAATGTAAAAAATAATGGGGATCTTGATTTGACATTACTGTATATTAGATAGTTATATTCCCAATACATCCCCGGATTTACTACAGGAAGCATTATGAAAGCCCGTGATGCAGATC
>QKDV01000057.1 GCA_003251955.1 Methanospirillum hungatei | reverse complement strand
TCCAGTCTTTCCGTAGATTAGAATATTGGAAGGGGTTTCCATCTGAAGAGATGGGGCAAGTATTGAGGCTATCTGATCGATCTGAGGTTTTCGATGAGGAAGAATATGAGGCCGATATGAATGCCGGAGGACTTCTCTGTCCTTAAATATACGATTTTCGGCTAGATACTTATCAAAAAGACCGGATGAACCGGTTGTCTCTTCCATCATTGACTATCTTTCCTATCTTGGTTGGATGGATGTTCCATTAATACTATAGGGAGTAGAAGCCTGGTTAAAACTGATTTGAAAGTGTAATTTGGCTAAACAATGAAAAAAGAATAAAGGAAAAATAGGATAATTTTTTTACTCTTTTGAAAATACCCCCACCCCCTTATTTCCACTGGAATAATATTTTCAGAGAGATGCAATTTATTTTTCTTTTATCAATTTTTTATTGAAAATTGTAAGATTTGTTACTTTTCATTTTTTTGTGATCTTTCCTTGTACTAAACCAAACTTATTTATGTTAAAATTTTAATATGGTACATACTGAAAATTTATTGATGATAATTTTTACAACCTCTACTAAAAATTTTCATTCCAGTGGAAATGAAGGGGTAGGGGTTGTTTACCATAAGCAGTAAACTTACAACCAATACCTATCTCTTTTCCTTTTGCTAATGGTACATATGGATCCTTCTCATATTCAGGAAATTCCTATCAATGCAGGAATCTTAGTCATCTCAACCTCAAGAACTGAAAAAGAAGACAAAAGTGGAGTTATAATTAAACAACTTCTAAATGAGACTAAAATATCAGTTATCTATACTACAGTAATTCCAGATAAAATTCAAGAAATTAGGTCTGGAGTTATCAGAGCTCTTGAAACTTGTAATTGTATTATCTTAACAGGAGGAACAGGAATCACTAAGGATGACTGCACTATTGAAGCAGTTGAGCCACTCCTTGAAAAACATCTGGATGGATTTGGAGAATTATTCAGAATGAAAAGTTATGAAGAGGTTGGAACCCGTATGCTCCTCTCCCGTGCAATTGCAGGAACAATAGGCACAAACATAATTTTCTGTATCCCTGGATCTCCAAGTGCTGCTACTCTTGCCACACGTGAGATTATTATTCCTGAGATAAAGCATTTACTAACCCATGTTAATAAATAAACTATCTATTTATCCATATTTCCAGGAAAAATACAATCATATTGTTATCTAATTTAATTTTCCAAAAAGATTATCTGTTAACATTGAGAAGTGCTACCCTCTCTAGAATGAGATCAGTCACTCTCTCATTTCCTATTACCTGAATCTCCTCTTTGCTAATCTCAAAAAGTTTCAACAGATGATCAATTTTTTTCTTTGACAGATCATCCCAGTCTTCATCATCTACAAATGTAATAAACCTGTGAAGTATTTTTTCAGCATCCTGAATAGGGGGAAGTATTCCCAGGTAACATTCGTTATTACCGGGATGAATCCCAAATGATCCAATCAATCCGGTCTGTCTTGTTCCGGCTGCATAGAGCAGTGCTTCAACCTCAATACTACGGGATATTGGTGAATCAGAGTTGAAAGAACGACAGGCAAACCTGAGAGCAGTCTCAACATGTCGCCTTCCGGCAATTGTATCTCGGTTAAAACAGATCAAGGTGCACTTGTTCTCCTTCCCTATCTCACGAAGTTTTTGCAGAAACCCCTGATTGTCAGCGACATGGAATCTCACCTGGTGAATTTCAGCCTGTATTTCATCAGTTCCCGAAGATTTGATCATTAATATCATCCTCACAAAAAATCATTGAATGACTGCTGCCCTGTTTTCTTTGGTTTATCAAAATTCTGAGTCCTCTCAGGCAGGCTTGATAGGGTTGTATCCGATGTACCCCTCTCCCCTTCCTGGAATCTCTCTGAAATATGTTGAATAACGATTTCTGCACGCTTGGAACCAACGATTGCAGAAAGAACTTCATAATCGGTGGTGAGAAGATCTGTAATCGAGTTTATTCCATGCTCTTTTAGCTTTGCCGCTAGTTTAACTCCAATTGAGGGGAGCTCAGTTAGTTCTTCTGGATTGCCAGAGTCTAATCCTGTTGTATGAACATTCTTACCCTCACTATATTGCTGCTCTGTAATAGGAGCACCTACATCTGTGAGGATCTGTCTTGCCAGATGCTGCCCAAGCATACGAGTGAGTGATGGAAGACCTGCCTGGCGGATTTTTTCCTTAGAGGAATAGCCGGCATTGTAGAGTCGCCGGGCACGAACTCTTCCAATATTGCGGAGCTGCACCAGAGGAAGAAGTTCTTCTTTCACCCCGTACTGCACCCTGGTTCCAATCTGGCTGATCACTTTTCGGAATGCAGGAATTTCCATACTGACCAGCCTGTCTGCTGCATGGAGCAGCCACTTGCCAGAATCCACTACATTGTAGATATCACCGGCCCCGATGCTATACCTCTCCTCGATCTTCTCCTCGGAAACTTCGTCTGCCCAGTCTGAGAGTACAAGTGCGGTCTTCAGGGCAGCAAGCCAGATTGCCTCTTCTTCTGACTCGTATGGAAGCGGAACCATGAGGTCTTCCCCATTCTTGTAGAGGAATGACTTGAGTAATGCTGTATCTGCCGACTTCAGGTATAGCCTCGGCATGTCAGGGCTTGTGCAGATAAGATGAAGAATCCCAATATCTGTCACCTGATCAACTTTTTGGAGTGAATCAAGGATACTCCTCGCTCCATGGGGATCAAGATATAAAACCGAAACCAGATTTCCGAGCTTTGTTGCAGAGAGGTTTCCGTCTTCATCAGTGATCATCCCTGCAGTGACCAGAAATCGTGTAGCTTCGTTGACGATCCTGCCCATGGACCGCGAATGCGGATGCTGACAGGCATAGAACGTCCGCTCCATGAAATCAGTCAACGATGAAGTGTCCCTGGCAAATCCGGTAGCGATTAGGGAGAGAGTATGGGTACAGAGGGCATTTTCGTCAGCACACTGTGAGTCGATCTCCTCTGCACCTGCATCAATAAAGAACTCAATCAGCTTCTCCACCGTGGGTTGATCCTTCGCGATCATCACCGCTTCCCCATAGGGATCGAGATGGGGACGTCCGGCCCGCCCTGCCATCTGGTGATATTCCATTACAGGAATAGGAATCATACCAAGCCCGGAAGTGAACCTCATGTAATCCCGGATCACAACCCTTCTGGCAGGGAGGTTCAGCCCGGCTGCCAGAGTCGGCGTTGCAGATATAACCTCCAGGTACCCCTCCCTAAATCCCTCTTCGATGATCAGCCTCTCTTCCCGTTTAAGCCCGGCATGATGGAATGCTGCTCCCCGCTCCACACATTCTGCAAGCAGGTTAGGCTGGTCGACATCCCTAACCTGTCTGATCCGGTCAGCAAGTGCTTTTGAGTCAGGAGTTCCGGCCTTAATTGCTGAAGCTGCCCGCTTGGCAAATGCTTCTGCATTCCTCCGTGAAGAGACAAAGACGAGGCACTGCCCTCCCTCCTCCATTGTGTCAAGACAGAGATTCAGATCATCATGCTTAGTCGCTACTCTTACTTTACGCTCTTCAGTTTTTCCCCCAAACTGGATCGTCCCGTTATAATATACACCCTGCCTGAGATCGACCGGTCTCCATGAACTTGATATCAGTGTTGCGTCGAGCCAGGATGCCAGGACTTTTGGGTTACCAATAGTAGCCGAGAGGCCGATCACCTGCATATGCGGATTTGCGTACCGCATCTTTGTGATCACCATCTCCAGGGTTGCACCCCTGTGTTCAGATCCAATCAGATGAACCTCATCAAGGACCATGAGTGTGACCTCGCTAAGCCACCTGGTCCGGTTGCGCAGGAGAGAATCTACCTTCTCGCTCGTAGCCACGATGATATCATTTGATCCGATCTGGTTGTCGGTGCGGTCAAAATCACCGGTTGCAACTCCTACTTTTGAGCCGTGAGCTTTGAACTCTTCAAACTTTTCAGAAGCTAATGCCCGGAGTGGTACAATGTAGAGGCACTTTCCTCCCTTAGCGATCTGAGATGCCATGGCCATCTCAGCGAGCAGGGTCTTTCCGCTGGCAGTGGGAATCGAGATCAGAAGGTTTTTTCCATCAAGCAGTCCGGCATCGATACAGGCTGCCTGGGGGGGATATAGTTCTTTGATTCCCTTTTTGGAACAACTCTCGATCAGTGATTGAGGGAGGGGAAGAGATGCTATCTCCATGGTTCACCAGATCTCCTGAATGGTGAGGTAAGTGGTAATCTCGAAAAAAAGGGGTTGGGAAGCATCTTCTCTAAAGATATGGAGAAATTCCGGGAGGGTTCCGGTCATTGGGATCAGTAGTAGTAATTCAGCATATCCTGTTTCAGTTCACGCTTCTTTCGGTCGAGGAATGCATACACGCTCTCATGGGAGACACCGTTGATCAGCATCTCAATTGCTTCCCTTGCAACTTTCACCTGCTCGATCATTCCGATGATCGCCACGGTCTTACCGTACACAGAGATCTCGGTGTTAGTAAGGTCCTCGATCTGCGATCTGGATTTGCCATCTCGTCCAATGATCCTGCCCCTGATACGCTCGAGTTTTCCCGGACTGTCAGCGATGTCAGAGAGCTCAATCAGTTCAAGGTAGAGATCCTCATCTTCCAGAAGTGTAAAGGCACGTTCAGGAGAAAAACCTCTTGCTATTGCCTTAACTACTTCGACAGCCCTGAGAAATCCACCAGCCTCCTCTCCCTCGATGGAGACCATTCCTTCTTCGCTGTCAACGAGAATTGTTGTCTTTGTCTTCTCTTCGATCTCCCTCTTGGTCATTCCCTTCTTTCCAATGAGGACGCCGATTCGTTCCCTGGTTATTCGTGTCTCCTGCTGCATGTTATTTCTCGTTCAGTTCTGTTCCTGCATTTTCGGGTAGATGTGGTATACCGGTGATATGCCTCATCGCATCTATCAGTACCATAGTATCGCAGAGGGAGGAGAAAAAGCGGTTGAGTTGCTCCAGATCCCTCCTCAGAAATATGATGGAATGGGGATGATCAGGTGTGACCGCCTGCCCCATATCGATCAGCCACGCCATTCCACCACCGTAAAGAATATTGTACTCAGAGAGATCCCCATGCACCAGTTTTGCAGTCTGCCAGAGAATTCTGAGTGATTCTATCAGGCTGGTATACACCTCTGCGGGGTCTGGTAGTGTCGCAACCCTGAGTTGGGGGTATGGAATCTCATCTTCTCCAAGAAACTCCATGACCAGAATATTCCGATCAAAGACGAGAGGCTTTGGGACCGCGAGACCGGCCTCAAGAGCCCTCTTCAGGTTTGAAAACTCTTTTCGTGTCC
>QKDV01000208.1 GCA_003251955.1 Methanospirillum hungatei | reverse complement strand
ACCAGAATGTTGTAAGTATTAATCTGGAAAACTGCCTGAATTGTGTGGTCAGCATTCACATTCGGGAATGTATAGACATATGGACTGACCTGCGAACCGCTGCTTACACCATCAACAATGACATCACCGATCGTATAACATGGATTTGCTGTGATGGTGAAATTGATCGAATCACCGATGGTTACATCTTGAGGAGTTGAAGGAGAGATTGTTCCTCCTTCTCCTGCAGAAGGTGTAATCGTGTAGGCATACTTGCTGAAACTGGCGTTGATTGACTGATTGGAAATTACATTATTAAATGTATAAGTGAAAGGACTCGTCTGGTTACCAAGAGAAGTACCATTCACCTCAACATTTGAGATAAAGTAGTTAGTATTTGCGGTAATATTGAAGGACTGGTTACCACCATAGGTAACATTTACAGATCCATTTGGCTCGATTATACCGCCCTGGCCAGCAACCGCCGTGATGATCAGGACGTCAGGCTGAAAATGTGCAATAATCTCGTGATTATCGGTTACATTGATAACGTATGGTGTTACAGCCCCTTTTGAGACACCATTATCTGTGACGTCAGAAAGTCTGTACCCTGCAAACGCTGTTGAATTAAAACTTAAGATCTCCCCATAATTTGCTGAGATAACTCCGGATGGACTGATTATTCCGGCAGTCGATGGATCAGCTGCAGCCGTTATTTCGTATGAGGCTGTGTCAAAGTATGCATTCAGAGTGAGATTTGTCTGAAGATTCTGGTAACTAAAGTTGGTACTGGTTGACTCAGAAGCCATATATGGATCATTGCTCTCAAACACCGGCACTACTTTAGAGAGATAGTATCCGGTATCCGGGGTCATTGATAATTCTACATCTGAACCATAATTCACAGAATACATTTCAGAAGGCACAATTGTCCCCCCTACCGATGCATTTGGTGTCACCCAGACCTTTGTCGGACTAAACGTACAATATAATGTGTGATTGTACGTCATCTGTTGGGCAGGTATGCCAAATGATGGAGCATAGGGAACCGGATTTCCATCAAGATACAACTGTTTAACCTGATAATCTGTATCTGGTGTAAAATTGTAAGCCTTACTTGGCGTACCATAATCATATACAGTTATACCTGCATCATTTACAGATCCACCTTTCCCGGCAGTTGCATTGACAATTATCTGTTTTATCTTGGAATCCAGGGAGAGGGTAGCATTACCAAGAGTATACTCATGTTGATAGACAACTGAAGGCTCATCATATGTGCGAGTTGAGATCCCTTGTCCTTCATTTGTTCTATCGATTGTCAGGTTGTGGGCAAGATAGGCTGGCTGTACACCACTAAGGTTAAAATCTATACTTTCACCAGCAATAACAGGAATAAGGCCACTAGGATCAATTATTGAATGTTCATCATTATCTGCCTGGATGAAGTATGTTGCACGTTCAAGATCGATAATCTGACCCCACTTTGACGGCCGGCCAACAAACAGACTAGTGTCAACGGTAACCGTCTTTGGCAGGTTCAGAGGCATCCGATCAAAGGTCACGTTTATGATCTTCTGGGCAGGCAGACTAATCCAGCACGGAGTTCTGTTCTCCTGCTGCTCACCATCATATGTGACAATAGCTCCTTTGGGGATACCCAGTTCAGGATGATCATCATCATCGACACTGGTCTCAAAGAAAACCTGAACATAGTTTGTAAATGGTGTCAGTTCAACCTCGACCGTACTTGGAACATTAGCTGTCACATTGAAGAATTTATAGCCCCAGTGATACCTGTCCTTGAAGAAGACTGAGAAGTATTCCCCGGAGTAGAGTTGCTGGGTTGTTGTTGTGTTGCCAATTATTCCGGCTGTATACTTCAGGTAATCAGGAGTAATATCTTCAGTAGAGACTACGCTCTGAACTTTTGCTGCAACTTCTTCGTGAGTTCCATTGAAGTCACTCAGAGCAGCATCCATCTTAGATACTAATGCACTCTGTTGATCGGCATCCATCCTGCTGATCTGATAGATGTAAACATCAGAACTAGTCGGTTCACTCTTAAAGGTAACAGGTGCAGTCTCCGGAATTGGATCGAGATTTATCCGAAGTTCAGTCACATTTCCGGCTGTAACCTCGGTAGTCCCATTCTTTGGATAATATCCAGATCGAGTGATATTATAGATATAGGTTCCTGGAGGCAGTGACTCTACTGATGCAGGAGTCTTACTGTAAATCAGACTTGTGATATTAGGTATCTCCCGATGAAGAGTCAGATCTGAGTCAGACGGATTGGTGTCAAGGTGGATAGCACCATACACGGGATTATTTTTTGTCAGGTTCACCATGTAAGGATAATTTCCACCAGGAAGAACTGTAACAGACTCATTCCACCATGTAATATATCCATACTTTTTCAGGAACAAACGGTATGTTCCAGGCTCCACAAAGAATTCCCGTGGAGTGAGACCCTCCGTATCCGATACAGTCAGATTATCTGGCGTTACCGAAAGGTTGGTAAGATAAATCTCTGCTCCGGCAGGATCAGAGTTGACAAAGATTACCCCTTTCTGTTGTGGCTCCGCCATACTTCCGGTTATCAGGAATGCTAATAAGAGCAGTCCTGCGATGACCGGATATGCAGTTTTGTACGCCATTACTTCACACTTCCCCTATAAATCATTCATGAATGAAAGAAATCCCCGTGACGCATACCATTGTAGGATGCAACTCGCAAGAGGAGTTAATCAGGGTTATATTTCTCATCATATATATAGGTGTTGAAATATGCCAAAAAACAAAGGGATTCGAGATATCAAACGAGTATGAGTATCCGACTGCAAAACAGACACTCAAATCAGGCTCGCGTGAAAAAAATAATAAAAAATGACGTGATTAATAAAAAACTAAATTATTTTTGAGTATTGACCTTATCAGTCTCATACCACAATTACATATGCAACACGGGTCTTCTCATTCACTCCCATCTCATTTCTTACAGTAAGGGTGACCGTGTACTCCCCAGGATCATTATAGGTATGAGAGGGGGCAACTGGAGTTGTATTGAAGGAGTTGGTCCGGTCACCAAAGTCCCAGTACCATTCAGTCACATTTGACTGGTTCGGAGTGTAATCTTCAAATTGAACAGTAAACGGATGATTTCCACTATAATTCTTTCCTACAGCCCCAAAGTTCACGTCCTTTGGTCTTGATTTGTTTTCAATCTGAATCGTTTTTACTGCTGATCCTGACTGACCATCCCAGTTTGTCCCAGTCATATTGACCGTGTATAATCCCTCTGAAGTATATGTATGGACAATTGACGAAGAATCAGTTGTTGTAGAGGTACCGTCACCAAAGTTCCAGACCCAGTGGATTGGTTGTCCTATAGAAGCATCAATAAAGGTGATCGGCTGATTGACGATTCCCCACTCTCCAGATGGATCCGTTACAAAGTCAGCATATACAGGACCTTTTACCCTGACTGTATTTGATGCAGTCCCATTTCCATACGGGTTAGTAACAGTAAGGTTGACTGCATAAGTTCCAGCGTTCTGGTAATAATTCACTACAGGTGTCCCTGTTGAGGTATTTCCATCACCAAACTCCCAATACCAGCCATTAATCGATTCACCAGAGGATGTATCCACAAAGGTCACTTTCTCAAAACGGTCAGCGATTTCCGGAGTTATAATGAAACTTGCTTCAGGAGCTTTCTGAACACTGATGTTGATCATCGCTCTTGAAACATTCCAGGCTCCATAATACGGGTTGCTCACATTCAGGGTGACATTATGCCAGCCTTCTGAAGTAAACTGATGATATGGACTCTGGTTTGTGTCATTGGGCTGAGTATCATCAAAATTCCATTCCCAGTTGGTGATATCAGCCTGTGGTGCCGAAAGATCGGTAAACTTCACAATCATTGATGAGTTAACCGGGACCACTGTAGTGCCATTTGGTGTAAAGTTTGCAAACACCGGACTGCCAACTTCGATGGTTTTATTGGCAATCCTTGTCATTCCAGTTGAGGCATTAGTGACCAAAAGAGAGACATTATAATTGCCTTTCTGGTTGAAGGTGTGGATCTCAGTAGCTCCAGACCCAGTAGTCTGGTCATCAAAATTCCATACACGAGTACTTACTGAAGACTGTGGAGTAGAGGTATCGGTGAAGTTCACTGTGAAGGGATAGTATCCACGAGTCTGATTTGCGGTAAAGTCAGCCTGTAGACAGTCTGTTACCGTAACCCAGGTAGTGGTATTAGACCAGGCATTCTGGAGATTTCCTGCAGCTAATTCGACTTTGTACGTTCCTGCAGCTGGATACTCAAATGAAGGAGTTCTGTTATCAATAATCGTGGTAATCAGATTTTGATTAATATCGTAGAACTTCCAGAGCCAGGTATCAGGTGTATCTGTTGAGTTATCACTAAACTGAACAGTTAACGGGAATGTACCACATTTCGGTGAGTAAGAAATATTTGCATACAGATTTTCGTATACAGTTACCTGCTTTGTTGTCTTGTTCCCTTTGGTCATATCACCACACAGAGGATTATAGACAGTAAGGCTTATGTTATAAGTCCCATTTCGGGTGAAACTGTATGAATCATTTTTATTAAATGAATATATGCCAGATTCAAATTCCCAGACATTTCTTGTATTAGCATCTGTTCCAGATGATGTATCATTGAACACAAATACAGCATTTGATCCTCGGTCAATAGTCTGGCTCCATGGACTCGAGGTAAAGTTCGCATAAAGACCCTGAACATTCACCCATTGACTCGACTGATTCGAAATACCGAATGTCGTATTGATTCCGATAGATGTAACATTATACAACCCAGGAGTGAAATAGGTGTGATTTGTCCAATTACTTGAAAGGTTGATATCACTACTACCATCGCCATAATCCCAGGTTAAGAGGTCACGTACACTCCCTGATGAATTATCTCTGAAAGTTACATTAACTGGAAATGCAGCACAGGGATACTGAATGGGGGTAAAATTTGAAGTGATATTATCATATACCATTAAAGTATTATTTGTCAGATTCCACCCGTACATTGTACTGGTTTTTAGAGTAACGTTGTAGATTCCTGGATTTTCGAAGATATGAGTGAAGTTTTCAGATGTATTTAAGTCACTACCATCAGACAGATTCCACTCAGGAAACATTGTTACAGAATCACTGAATGTTCGTGATAGATAATTCAAATCAGCTTTTACAGGAGCAGGACCCTTTGTAATTAAATTACCAGTATAATTATCAGTAATATTGAACATTGATACCGGTGGGGGATACATCGTTAGTGTATAAGTAGTATAATTGTCGGAAAATAGAGTACTAGATGTTGTATTGATTGCTGTAGCATTTATATCATAATCA
>QKDV01000052.1 GCA_003251955.1 Methanospirillum hungatei | reverse complement strand
CATGATACACCGTCTGGTAGCATTCCAACCCTTCTTTACAGTTCAATATTCTCAATTATCCTGTTCTTATTCACCATGGCCCACATGTGCAACCTCTCATATGAGTATTCGATATGTGGGAGATATGTAGACGCAATCATCCCACTGATAATCATAGCCGGGATCATCGGACTTGAGAGGCTTGCACTTGCAGGAGACTTGACTGCATTTGTGAAGCCTGCTATTGCATACCTCTTCATTACAGTTATAATGACAATGGCAGTGATGCTCCCATTCGCTCACCAGCCAAACAATAATGCAGCAATTTTTTACCTTTACTCCCTGACTGCAGGAAGTTTGGTACCATTACTTTCCCTTCTCATAGGAGGTCTTCTTATCCTTCTCTCTGGAATAGTCATAAGATTCAAAAAAGGGATTATTCCTTATCTCGTCCTGATAATTCTACTCACCCTATTTAGTTCGACTGCAATAACAGCATGGGAGGTCCAGACTGCCATGGGTTTCGGATCAACACTCCCCTTCTGCCAGGCGATCAACTCATTACCAGGTGAACAAGCAGAGATTCTCTGGGATACAGCATCGGATACAGATGGATGGGATCAGATGGTCTATTATACGCTCAAATTCTGGCTAGGAGACAGGGTAACAGAACTGGATAATAAAACGCAGACCTCAGGAAATGCCTGGCTGGTCACAAAAGCAGACCGGGGAAGCCCGGTATTAAAGTATGGAGACTACCGCGTTGTAGCACTCCCATCAGGGGGAGTTACTTCAAAGTTCTCTTCCTGATCTCATTTTCCACAAAACTTAGGATTGTTTCAGGAGAAAGAGCACCATCGAGAATCACAAACCGTCCAGGCTCTGCCCTGGCACGATTCAGGTAATTATTCTGAACTTGTAAAAGCACCTCTGCCTTCTCAAAATGTTCTGCAGATCCTCTTTTCTGTGTCCGGTTAAGGGCGGTTTCCACCGGTAGAACAAGAAGAAAAGTCAGGTCAGGAATGATCGTCCATCCGTTGTGAACCGATGAAAGCCAGCCGAGCGGATCAGGTATACACCCGGAGAGTGATACTGCCTGATAGGCAAACCTACTGTCAATATACCGATCCGAAATAACCAGCCTGCCTTCTGCAAGAGCGGGCCTCACCACTTCACGGAGATGGGCTGCATGATCGGCCACAAAGAGGAGTGCCTCCGCGATAGGATCAGCCTGTTCGGCTATCGCACGTCGGACCTGATCTCCAATCCAGGTGGCACCAGGCTCACGAGTCATCACCGGTGAGAGATCGTTAAGCCGGAAAGTAAGTGCCTCATGCAGACTGCTCTTCCCGCACCCGTCAATTCCTTCGATCGTGATCAGCATAAGCGTCCTCCCCGTATCATCTCAACAGGGATCGCACCGGTATGCAGGGCCGTCGCAATAATAGCCCCGTCAAACCCACAGGTTTCAAGAAGCATGAGATCCTTCATTGAAGCAACCCCGCCGCCCCAGAAGAGTACACCAGGATATGCTACACGGCAGCGTTCGAGAAAGTGACTATCCAGTCCCCGCCTGGTACCGACACCCCCGATGTCAAGCAAGATACAGCCATCAAACGAATAGTCACCCGCTACCTTAAGCGTCTGGACCGGATCTGTCCCTTCGGGAACAACAACCCCGTCTTTCATGTCAACCGAGAGAAACCCTTCTGAGAAAACAGATAGATCTGATCCTGCAGTCTCGGTTCCAATGATGTTCACAACATTTGGACAGTTCAGCATATCATCAGGTGATCGGCATCCCCGATCGAGATAAAGAGTCTTCACCTCATTGACGAGAGCAGGAATTATTGGATCATGGCTCCCGACACCAGTGATGCGATCCAGATCAGCGATGTACAGATACCGCGGTCTTATCTCCTGCAGGTAACGGATCGGTTCGGCAGTTGAGGCCAGAGGGGTCTGAACCGGCCGGTACTCGTCTCGCCTCCCACTCTTTCCATGTACGATGCTGCCACTTTTCAGGTCTGCTGCGAGGATAAGGTCCATATCAAACGTAATCACTATTTAGATAACAGGTGCATAAAATGTATGCAGTTATTAGTCAGCCCGGCCAGCATAGAAGAAGCCAAAATGGCGCTTGCTGCCGATATTGTTGACGTAAAACGCCCGGAGGAGGGATCGCTCGGCGCTTCTTTTCCCTGGATAATTCGGGCAATTAAGGATCTCACCCATAAACCGGTCAGTGCAGCCATCGGGGATTTTGATTACAAACCCGGAGGTGCTGCTCTCACTGCTCTTGGTGCTGCAACAGCCGGTGCAGATTTCATCAAGATTGGTCTGATGTTTGACGGGAAAGAAGAAGCCCGCGAGATGATAAAGGCAGTTGTCAGGGCAGTCAAAGATACCTATCCTGAAAAAACCGTTGTAATCGCAGCCTACTCGGACTACAAACGCCTCGAGACCTTATCACCCTTTGATCTCGTCCCACTCGCTGCTGAAGCAGGAGCTGATGTAGCCATGGTTGATACCGGGATCAAGGACGGGAAATCAACCTTTGAGTTCATGAACGAGGCAGAGCTCACTAAATTCACATTAATGAATCGTGAACATGGTTTACAGACCGCGTTAGCGGGCTCACTCAAGTTTGAAGATCTTGAGACCCTGAAGCGGATAAATCCGGAGATCATCGGAGTCAGAGGGATGGTCTGTGGAGGAGACCGCAGGGCAATGGTCAGAGAAGAACTGGTTATGAAAGCGATCAGCATGGTCCACTAATATGTATCTAGAAAAACTGGAAGCACCAAAGGGACTCACATTCGACGACGTGCTGCTGGAACCTGCAGCCTCTGAAGTTGAACCTGATCAGACTTCGGTCTGCACGAGATTCTCCCGTAATATTCCAATCAATATCCCACTCGTAAGTGCTGCAATGGATACAGTCAGCACTTCGACAATGGCAATCGCACTGGCACGTGCAGGGGGGATATCAGTTATCCACCGGAACATGTCAGCAGAGCAGGAGGTCGAAGAGGTCAAAGCTGTCAAGCGTGAGGCCGAAATGATCGAGCGGGATGTGCTTACCGTCGGACCTGAGGTTACGGTCACCGATGTGGAGCGTCTCATGGTGATACACGGGATCGGAGGGGTGCCGGTTGTCGATAATGGAAAGGTTATCGGGATTGTAAGTCGTCGTGACATACGGGCTATTGCAAGTCGTCGTGGTTCAGAGAAGGTGGCATCCATCATGACACACGAGCCCCTGGTTGCACCTGAGGATATCACGCTCGACAAGGCCTTTGACCTGATGTACTCACGCAAGGTTGAGCGTCTACCAGTTGTTGGCAAAGATAAGAGCCTGATCGGAATCATCTCAATGCAGGATCTTCTGGAGAAGAGTCAGTTCCCAGGAGCGGTACGGGATGACAAGGGCAACCTCAGGGTTGCAGCAGCGGTAGGTCCGTTTGATCAAAAGAGAGCTTCGATGCTTGCAGATGCTGGTGCTGATGCAATCGTGGTAGACTGTGCCCACGGCCACAACCTGAATGTAGTAAAAGCCGTCAAGGAGATCAAGGCAAGCCTCTCCTGTGATGTAGTAGCAGGAAACATTGCAACCAGGGCAGCTGCCGAAGCACTCTCTGATACCGTCGACGGATTGAAGGTCGGAATCGGCCCTGGATCGATCTGTACAACCCGCGTTGTAGCAGGTGTCGGTGTACCCCAGATAACAGCGATAGCCCAGGTTGCAGAGATCGCATCTCCTGCAGATGTTCCTGTTATCGCTGACGGAGGCATCAGATACAGTGGAGATGTCGCCAAAGCAATTGCAGCTGGTGCAGATTCGGTAATGATGGGCAATATGTTTGCCGGCACCGACGAAGCACCAGGATCTCTGGTCACGATACAGGGGCGCAAGTACAAGCAGTACAGGGGGATGGGTTCTCTTGGTGTGATGAGCACCGGGGTCTCCAGTGATCGGTACTTCCAGAAGAAGGAGATCGGACGGACGAAGTTCGTACCAGAAGGAGTTGAAGGGGTCACTCCGTACGTAGGGCCTGTGCAGGAAGTCATCTACCAGATGATCGGCGGGCTTAAGTCTGCCATGGGATACACAGGTTCGGCAAATATACAGGAGATGCACAAAAAGACGAGGTTCATCAGGATCACACAGGCTGGCTACCTCGAGAGTCACCCCCACAATATCACGATCACTGATGAGGCTCCGAACTACCGCATCTGATCAACACCCCCAATCATTTTTATACACACATCACTAACTATACGTTAGTGAATGACGACCAGGCAGAACTTTCCCTGCTGCTTGATATTCTTGGAAACAGGAATCGCAGGCGTATTATTGATTTACTTCGGGATAAGCCATGCTTTGTCACAGAGATATCAGAAAAACTGATGATTTCTCCAAAGGCAGTAATAGATCATCTCCAGATGCTTGAAGAGGCCAGTATTCTCTCATTCAGGCATGATGATAAACGGAGGAAGTATTACTACCTGTCACATGATATCAGTATCCAGGTACATCTCGACAGACAGCAACAGGGTCTCATTCCCCTCGTACTGAGCGAGGATCAGAAGTTCATTATCTCCCTACTCAAACTATGGCAGATGATCTCTGCCCGGCAACAGCTCACCTTGCGGCTTGAGGAACTCGAACGGGAGATCGATCAACAGATCAGCGAGGCGCTCAGACAAGGTCGTCTTGCCGGGAATGGAGATACCGGGCTTATGGTCGCGGTTGCACTTGCCCATGGCGCACGGACCATTGAGGAGATATCACATCTGACTGATCTCAAAGCCTCTACCGTAGAAGAAGCCATAGAAGCGCTCGTTGAACAGGGAATCGCATGCAGAACAGGATCGAGTTATCGACTGAGAGGAAACTATGCCGAACAACCCTTATGACGACCTGATGAAAAACCTGGCCCGTTTGATCGAGCAGGTCACAGGTCTCGACCAGAATATGCGCTACCCGGGAGACAATGAGTCTGAAGCACCCCGTATTATCGGGTGTGCCATCATCACCAGTGGATCATCTGATCAGGAGATACCCCTAAGAAAGCCATACGAAGTCGGGTATGAGATCGTGGATGCAGATGAGGTTGCATACCTGACCATTGCACTCCCGTCATCACTGACAGATCTTCCTGAAATTGAATTCGATGTAGAAAAAGTTTTCATTACAGCAGGAGGTGCCAGGGCACCGATTGAACTGTCATTTCAGATAATCCCTGAATCCTGCTCATACACCATCATGAACGGGGTTGTAGATATCACCCTTGTGAAGGCCGTAATTCCGGCTGATATCACCGAATAATCTTTTTTTGCACGCCCAGTCAGGATCTCACCAGTTATCACCGGAGAGAGCATATCACTCTTCATGATTGTGGTG
>QKDV01000280.1 GCA_003251955.1 Methanospirillum hungatei | reverse complement strand
TTCCGCCAACATTATTTGAATTTGGAAACTGATTATCAGATGAATCCATGTGCCTAAGAGGGAAGAGGTCGAATGGTACATAATCATATCTCCCCTCACGTGCCTACCAAGCGGTTTTTAATCCTCGTGAATATATCGTCCACGCATCATTAGTTCCGCGCATATCCTGCGAGCGGACAAATCCCTATAACTCAATGAGAATAGATACATCAGGTGAAATGCCGGTCCGGCTTTCCATCATGCAATTCTTCTCATAAACGCCAACATTGTTTGGCGGAGATGTGAAAGAGCCAGTGACCGGTGATCAATATGGAGAGAGAATATGGGTGTAGCCTTACGGGATATCATTGCCCCATACAAAAAACCGGCAGAGCCACAGGACCTCACCGGTGTTGCATCAATTGATGCATATAACGCGCTCTATCAGTTTCTTTCTATCATCAGGCAGCCAGACGGAACCCCTCTAATGGATGCAAAGGGACGGGTGACCTCCCATCTTTCAGGAATTTTTTACCGTACCAGTAACTTTCTCCAACAGGGCATTCAGCCGGTCTGGATATTTGATGGAAAACCTCCGGAATTGAAGAGTAGAACAATAGATGAGCGTCGTGCAGTAAGGGAAGAGGCGCAGGAGAAATGGAATCAGGCAAAGCGTGAAGGTGATACTGCCGGTGCCTTCAGGTATGCCATGGCTTCGTCCAGGCTGGATGATGAGATCTTATATTCTGCACGTGAACTGCTAGGTCTGCTCGGTGTTCCGGTGGTTGATGCTCCGTCAGAAGGTGAGGCAGAAGCCTCCAACATGGTCCGTACCGGTGTGGCTCGTTACGTAGCTTCCCAGGATTATGATACCCTTCTCTTTGGGGCTCCCCTCCTCGTGAGAAACCTGACTGTATCAGGAAAGAGGAGGTTTCATGGCAGGATGGTAAATGTTCAGCCCGAAACTGTCGTTCTTGAGGAGGTGCTCATGGGTCTTGGTTTAAGCAGAGAGGAACTTATTGACGTGGCAATTCTTGTTGGAACTGACTTCAACGAGGGAGCAACAGGAGTTGGTGCAAAAACTGCTCTAAAAAGAGTAAAGGCTGGTGAGTTCGGGGATATCATCTCATCAAAACTCCCGGATCTTGATCCTGAACCAGTCAGAAGTTTCTTCCTGAATCCCCCGGTTTCTGACAGTTACCCGCTCGAATGGAAAAAGCCAGAACATGATAGGATCATCGCTTTTCTCTGCGAAAATTATGGATTTTCTGAGGATCGAATTAACCCAATCCTTGAAAAAATCACAGGCAGGGGAAAACAGAGAACACTTGACAGTTGGTTTTGATTTCCATTTATATCAGACCAGACAAGAACCCGGTACTATTTTTCATTTCTGACCCGATACCTGATCAGGAGATATGATCGGATCATCAGGTATGAATACGCACAGGAGTCTGCTGTGGATCTCTCTCATATGGATAACACTTGTATCATTCATCATCATGTCTGCTGCTGCCGATCTTCAGTCTGATGAAAGCGAGTTGGTGGTGGCAGAGTACGAGAACGGGACCGTAACTTCAGAATGGAGTGTTGATTTTTCGGCCTCACCCCTTGAAGGATACCCACCAGTCTGTGCCAGGTTCACTCTTGACGGCCCCCTTGGTGATTATCTCTGGGATTTTGGTGACGGGACTACATCAAATGCAAGAAGTCCTGTTCACTGCTACCAGAAGGCTGGTTCATACTGGGTGAAATTACAGTATTCCATTGGACAGATGACAGGTGAGGTAAACAAAGGGGATTATATAAGGGTAAAAGATCCGGCAAATCTGGTTGATTATACCGCTGATCCGGTGAATGGAACCGTCCCGCTGACAGTTCAATTTGAGTTGACCGGAAACCCGACAGACATACTCTGGGATTTTGACGATGGAGAAGAGAGCAGCGATTCGAATCCCACACATCAATATTTACATCCCGGATTTTACTCTCCCACCCTGACATACTGTGCCGGAGGAACCTGTGATAAGATATCAAAATACAACTTCATTCAGGTGGTATCCGGTGAGGAAGTCAATTTCACTGCCGAAAAACTTGAAGGGGTCGCTCCTCTCTCAACCAAATTCCTCGTCACCGGCCCTGCTGAAACCTTTTCCTGGGACTTCGGGGACGGAACTACTTCATACGAAAAGGATCCGGGTCATTTTTTTGATAAGCCAGGCATTTACACAGTTACCCTGACATACTCGATCGCTGATGCCAGTTACACCCTGACAAAGACAGACTACATCCATGCAACGTCCAAGTATGCACCTGACTTTGACGGATCACCAAGGCAGGGGATCGCCCCCCTCTGTGTTGATCTTGACATGATCAATACCCCCCAGTCATGGCTTTGGATGTTTGGAGATGATACAACATCTCCTGAAGCACACGGATCCCACTGCTACGGGTTCAGCGGAAGTTATGATGTAGGGCTTCACTACTGCTATAACGGGTACTGTAGTGATGTCATAAAACCAGGTTTTGTCACGGTCGATTCACCAAGGATTTTTTCTGATCGCGGAGAGGATGAGGCCACAGTCAGGTTCAGATCAGATGCGGGTGAAGGGCTCAGATATATCTGGGATTTTGGTGATTCGGCTACATCAGAGAGTGCTGCCCCAACTCACCGATATGATGAACCAGGAGAGTACAACGTGACTCTTTCAGTACTCGGAACCTGCGGTTGTACTGCGACGACTTCAGCAGTAGTTTCAGTGAGCCCCAAACAACTGATCGACTTCTCTGCAACACCACTGGAAGGATGTGCTCCACATAGTGTTCAGTTCAGCACTGCACCACCTACATCACTAGCAGAGAGATATAAATGGGACTTCGGCGATGGTGAGACGAGCACGGAGAATAGCCCCTTCCATACCTACCAATTTGCGGGAACATACACGGTTACACTGGAAAAAGAATTTCCCGACCGTATGGAGAATGTGACCAAACCTGAATATATCCATGTCAATGAAGTGCCGCACCCATCCTTCTCGATGAACCCGACTTCAGGAGTTGCCCCGGCAACGATCACCTTCATTGATACTACAACAGGATACGAGTCTAAACGCTCCTGGGATTTCGGTGACGGAGTAACCGGAACCGAGGCACGGGAGGAACACCAGTTCACTGATGAAGGAGTGTTTAATGTCTCACTGACCGTCTGGGGAAAAGGTGACTGTCACAAGACTGTTTTGCAGGATGTCCGGATTGCCAGCCAGGAAGAGGTGAAGTACGATCTCACCGGACTTCCAAGAAGGGGAACAGTTCCATTGTCTACATCCTTTAAGATAACAGGCAGTCCATACCAGTGGTCGATCGATTTCGGTGACGGCAGTCAGCCGACTTCAGAACAGAACCCTTTCCATACCTATGGAGCACCTGGGGTTTACAGTCCGAAACTCCATGTTTGTGACGCAGATGGGTGTGACGACATAGTCAAACGGGACTATGTTGTGGCAATTCCTCCCTCCTATCAGACCCTGACCCTCTCAACTGGATGGAACCTCATATCAATCCCGGTCACCCTTGAGCCCGGACAGGATACCATGGAGATTTTTTCTGGCATAGACACGGCAAGCCATTCGCTTTACTCATGGGAAGGCACGACAGAAGAGTGGAAGAGGCTGACAAAGGACACACGCCTGGATCCACTCACCGCCATCTGGATATATACAACAAAACCTACTGAGATTATTCTGCCCGTTTCAACCGGAGGACCTGAAGGGAATCTTACCATGTCCCTCTCAACCGGCTGGAACCTGGTGAGTATCCCCGGTACAGACCTGGCTGACCCGGACACAATACTCCGGGATCTGAACTGGTCATATCTTCTTGGCTTTAATGCAGAGTCACAGCAGTTTGACCCTCCATTACAGAGGGGGAGAGAGAGTGGGCAGTTACTTGACCCAAGAAAAGGATACTGGCTCTATATGGAAAAACCGGGGACATTGCTTACCCCAGCGATCTAATCTTTTTTCTGAATCAGGGCAGGTGTTTCCAGACATGGGCAAACCGCTGAGCTGCTGTCACATGCCCAAGTATCCCGAAGATCAGAAGCAACCATGCAAAGAGACTGAGACCAAGAAGTTGTGCCGGAACAAACAGGCTTACAATACAAACCACAATCAGGAGAACGAGACGATCAGCCCGCCCGAGAAGACCTCCATAAAATCGTCCTACACCTACTGCCTGAGCCTGTGTTCCCATATATGATGACATCAACACCCCGGTAAGACCCAGAACACCTATCCACCAGGCACAGAGCGGGCCGGCAAATATTCCACAAAGGATGAAGATGTCAGCATACCGGTCAACCGTGTGATCCAGGAAATCGCCCTTGAGCCCCTGCTGGCCAATAGCACGTGCCATCGCCCCGTCAAGCCCGTCAAAGAACGCATTCAGGATCACACCGAAGGTTCCAAAGAGAATATCACCCCTGAAAAAAGCGTATCCCCCTCCTGCTGCAGCAATCAGGGAGAGTAAGGTACAGAAATTCGGAGTGAGACCGATTCTCACCGTCGCTGATACAATCGGATCGATGATTGGTTTAACCTGTGTCCGGTACGAGTCAAGTGTCATAATAAGTCCGCACAAGTGGCAAGCCAGTCCACTATCCCTTGTTCAGGGGCTACATCTCCGGTCATGATCCCTTCTACCATATCTGCAACCTCGCCAACTGTCATATCGGTTGCATCTATCTCATATATCATCTCAGGGGTGTGCTCTTCTATAGCCTCAACGAGCACAACATCGAGAAGTTCAGATTCCATGTTCTCGGCAATCTTTTCGTCATGATATCCCCTGGCAACAAGCCGCTCTTTCAGGATATCAGGACGGCACCTCAGAACAATAACACGGTCAGCATGAAGCAGGTGGGTGAGATGCCCTTCGACGATCCCTTCTTGTTGGGAGAACTCACTCCGCCACCGGTCTGTGTCAATAACATGAGCCTTACGCTGTATATCTTCCTCGATAATATACGGGCCAATAGTGTCGTTTGCCCTCACAACAATATGGCCCCTCTGTGACAGTTCATCTGCAACAGTTGACTTCCCGGTTCCCGGTGTTCCGGTCAGGGCTATCAGCATATCTGGTTTATACCGGAAAGGAATTGTTCACATTCCCAGTCTTCACCAACGCAGACCCTGATGTAATGATCTGCAAGACCGGGGAATGACCGGCAGGATCTGACAATAACTCCTTTCTCTGCAAGTAGTGCAGCACACTCATCACCCGTCATCGGAGTTGTGTCGATCATTACAAAGTTGGCTCCTCCCGGAAGTACCGGTAGTCTGCAGGTCTCACGGATCTTCTGAATCCAGAATCTCACATGTCTGATAGAATGATCGACATACTCCTGATCAGCAAGAGC
>QKDV01000006.1 GCA_003251955.1 Methanospirillum hungatei | reverse complement strand
TGCATTCATCATCGCAGCAATCTTGGCCTGAACCAGCTTCCGCGATGGAGTTGCACCAGTATAATTAAGAGTGAACTCAAGTTCCCTTCGTGAGAGGAGTTCATTCTGTTTATCAGAAGTTATTGAAATCTCCATAGAGATCCTTTATTGGTATGCGGTTATCAAATATATACCTGCGCGGTCAGACCTGATCAGGAATATTCTCAAATTTTTCTAGAAAGATCTGGGCTTTTTCACGAATACCTGTTGAAATCTCCAGAACCACAACACCTTCCCCTGGTTGGCCGTATAGTATCAGGGAGCCATCAGGAGATGCAAGTGCAAGAGGGAGCACCGCAAGATCCTCCTCGCCTGTAACCTGTATTACCATTCTCCCGGCATTCACCGCATTCTTTGTTACCCGGATAAGGTCTGCACTGATACATCCGGCAGGATTCTTCACATTGATTATCTGATACTCAGGAATTGTGACACCATCATAGGGACGTCGCATGGTCTGACCATCGATGATCGCAATAACCGGAGGATACCCTGCTTGAAGGAGATGTTCGGTTACCACATCACCCACACTGAAAAAGAGTTTTCCTGCAAGAAGCGGGAGAACTGGATCAAGAGAGGGGTAGAGTGTGCCAAAAGGTCGCGTGAAAAGATGACGCTGATCTTCGGGGAGTCTCAACATCAGCGGACCTTAAGCGCATATCTCCCAGGAAGGGTGATATTCATTCGTTTTGCAACATCGCTATGTTCGGGATCAATAATGACCAGGTACCCGGTCCAGTCGGTGGTGAGATTGTTTGTACCACAGATCGAACAGGAAGCCCCTTCGACAACCCGGTGACAGTCACGGCATACAGACAACTGTTTCTTTTTGGTTGCAGCCATGATCAGACCGCCGTCTCTGCATTCTCTTTCTGATCAGCTTTCATATCGTCATCAAGCCACACAAGGCTCCCAAGACCTGCCTGACGCATTGTTAGACCAATCTTGCTCTCACGAGGTTCGCGCTCGCTCAGGGAGAGCGTAACAACCCGTGCCCTGACGACATCACCAACACCGATATGTCGACCAGAATCCTGGCAGATGAGCTGGGAATTCTTCTCATCATAACTGATGTATTCATCTGATATCTGGCTGACATGAAGCATTGCATCAATTGGGCCAAGGCTTACAAACGCACCAAAGCTTGTTGTTTCGACAACAATACCTTCAATGACCTCCTGTAGAGTAAGCCTGATAGCAAGGCCTTCAAAGTCTACATCGTAAAAGACCGCACCATCACCCGGGATCATCTCTCCTTCACCAATCCGGGCAACTTTTGTTACGGCAATGAAGATACCGATCTCCTTGTCTATACTCCCCTCAAGTTGTTCCTGAAGAACATCCAGAATTACAGTCTCCAGATCCTCGCCAAGCCGGTTAGGCGGAACCCTGACCTTATCAACCATCTTCAATCTGTAATACATCTCTATCTCCTGATGATCTCTAGTTTCTGCTTCCCTTTCAGTGAAATTACTTCTAAACCTTCATCAAGCAGACGGTTTCGAAGGTCACGATCGTTGGTTACCACCCTACATCGTTCCCTTCTGGCATACGAAAGGATCTGGTCATCAACCAGTTCGCCCTCTTTTCCATCCATCTGCACTACCGTACACAACTGTGCAAACCGAAGGCCTAGGCGTGCTGCAGATGCATCATTGCCCCTGCCGCGTGCAAGGCCTTCTAGTTCACGGATCACGACATCCGGAACACATGGTCGCATGACCCCCATCATCCATTTCAGCTCCTCAAGCAGATCGATTTTGAACTGTGAGGTCATAAGAAACGCATTTGTATCGATCAGAACGGTCACTCGATCAGCGTGCCCATCCCGATCAGGCGCCATCTTCCTCCGACCTGCCTGCTTATTGCGATCGGTGATCCGATCTCTGCACAGACCGGTCTCTTAAGCATGACCTCCGCAGCGTCCTTCTTGGTGCTGGTGACAAGTCCTACAGTTACGGCAGTTCCGACTGAGAGCATGAGAGGTTCACGTGCCTTGAGAGGTTCAATATCAAGTTCACTGTTTGATCCTACGACCCGTTCCATGAGCCGCACGGAAAACCACATCTTATCCCATACCGGCGGAAGTTTTCCTACATGACCAAGAACCTGACCGGAGAGCATATCACTCTTGGTTATGGCAGGATCGAGTTTGGTTCCTATGGCAAGAAGACCACCCGGGGTTGCGACGTGGACTTTCTTCTGTCCTTTATGGATTTCAGTCACCTTGGTGACAATAGGATCCCATCTGATCTTATTCTCAACCTGACTCTGAATGCCTGGCCTGATCTCTATCTCATCGCCATCATTGATGACACCCCTGATGAGGGAACCACCAACCACACCACCTTTGACGTCCTTCCAACTGCATCCAGGTTTATTTACATCAAAAGAACGGGCAATCAGCATGATCGGATCTGCTTCAGGTTCTCGTGAGGACTCAGGAATGGTCTCGTCAAGTGCCTGAAGGAGTGCCCAGACATTGATATCTTTCTGGGCAGATAAAGGAATGATTGGTGCGTTTTCTGCAATGGTTCCCTTAACAAATGCCTTGATCTCCTCATAATTTCGGACAGCATCCTTCTGGGTAACCACATCGATCTTATTCTGGACGATAACAATCCGCTTAATCCCGACCAGTTCAAGTGCCATCAGATGTTCTTTGGTCTGGGGTTGCGGACAGCGTTCTGATGCTGAAATAACAAGCATCGCCCCATCCATAAGGGCAGATCCAGATAGCATTGTCGCCATCAGGGTCTCATGACCAGGTGCATCCACAAAGGAGACGGCACGAACCGGTTCAGCCTCTCCTCCACATCGCGGACATACAGGCTTGGTGGTAAATCCTTCAGGTCCGTGACATTTTTTGCATTTGTAAAAGACAGCGTCTGCATATCCGAGCCGGATGGAGATACCCCGTTTCATCTCCTCGCTATGCCGATCGGTCCAGACTCCTGTGAGTGCATTGACGAGCGTGGTCTTTCCATGATCCACATGCCCGACAACGCCGATATTTGTACTCGGTATTATTTCTTCTGGCACCAGTAATCAAACCTCCTTACCTATTTGAACAGATTGATACTTATACGTGAGCATACCCCGGATACCCAATTTTTAGGGGTACATTGAAAAATCCGGTGGAAATTTCAGAGAGCAGATGGTTATCCGGCTCCATTACATGCGCTATCAAGATTGGGGATCTCCTGAAATGAATGATCACGTCGATCTGATCGTTCCTTCTCAACCTGCTTAAGTTCCTCATTCAAATCTTCGGTCCGGATCGTCTTTTCAGAAAGGGTTGCAGCGACAAGCAGGTCTGTTCTATAGAGCATTCCTGTACTGTCAAGTTCTGCAAACAAATGCCCGCTTCTCTCTTCAATCCGTACAATCGTCCCAGTGGTCCCAGTCCTCGGATACCGCACGGGAGATCCAACCTCCAGTATCATATTCATGTTCCCTTCCTTCTTTTCAGATCACTTAAGGATTCCTAAAATCAGGAGATAATTGATCCTGAAAGGATCTGATCATCGGTCACCTGATACTCTTTCCCAGTTGAGGTAACACGGTAAGGTCCCTGTGTTGTCACATCACCTACCTTTGCATTGGTCGGATACGGGACAGTAAATGTACCGTTGACACTCTCCTGCTGATAGACAAATGTTCGCCCGGTGTTGGTTTTTACCGGGATCTCGATGATGCCATCACCATGAATTACTGCCCCAGGAACATACTCGAAGACTTTCACATACCTGATATCTGGAAGACTTGCCGGTGATGCCCTGGTTGGAGATTCATGAACGAGACGGTAATGTTGAAGTGCGGGAACTGTTGAGACAGGTTCAGTGTACACATAGTTTACAAGAGCAGTCTCATATTCGGGACCGATTGTGGACTTCGAACTCTCCAGTAGTGCCGCACCTCTTTCATACGGCATTTGTGACCCATTTACAATCACCGGGTCACTTGTTTTGGAGTATTCAGGCTTCATGTACTGGATATAATGTACCTGTCCAGGTTGGGCCATGGATCCGTCAAAGTTGTGAAGACGTGAAACCATCGTCTGGTAATACGGTTCCATGAAGAATGGGAAATTTTGCCCTGTGTTCGGGTTGTCCGGGTTGGGCAGAATGAAACTACGCTGGTAAGGGTATGCACCGACATCAGGATTGTCCCATGTTGCCATTGCCCAGAACTTTCCTGTGTCCATCTCATAATCAGTGACCACATATCTTGTTTTCAGGTTATCGAGGATGTCAGAAGCAACAGATTCATTTGTGGTGATGAAGAATCGGGCCGCTCCATAATCTCCTGCCACCCCATACTGAAACGGATTTGCATTAGGCATACGCTTTGCTAGATAGGTGATAATATGACCATAATCCCACCATGACATCACACCATATGCCTGTGTTGGTGGCTCCCATGTATCCTTCTGATAGATTGAATAATAATCAACTCCCGGATCAGGAGTGTTATTCTCCATCCATCCGGTAGCCTCTCGCCAGTCGGGATTCAGGTTGAAGTGACCGATAGAAAGATCTCTTCCAATGGAGTTGTAGGTGAAAAGAGCCCCAAGAAGAACAACAACAACCAAAAATATCATACTCACTGTAGAGACAACTGTGCTTCCTGATCTCTTAACCTGGTGAGACTCTTTTTGTTTTCCACCCTTCGAATGAACAGGAAGATCTTCTTTTACCTGGGAATGGTGATTCCTACGGACGAGTTCAATACCATACCCAATAGATAAACCACCCAAAATAGCAGCAGGAACAGCCAGATAGTATTCATACCTGATATGCTGCATTGTTGCATAGAGGACAACAAGAGACCAGATCAGGATGAACACATAAGAGGGGCAGAGTTCTTTGCGTAATTTGTTCAGAAGGACACCGATACCAATCACAAACAGGACAAGACTGTACTGGAATGTCCTCCAAGCATCATCAAACGTCCAGGGTCTGGCTTCCTGAATTGTCTTCCAATGGATCTCCTGGCCAAAGAATGCATTTGCATTTGCAAGAAGGTAATTGAATAATTCAGGGGAGAGCAGAGCGAAGAGAACGATTCCCAGAACTGATACTCCAACCAGTGAAAGAATATAATGTGAGAACGGGCGATTACGAAGAGCCCAGGAGAAGCCGAAAAGGATCCAGGTCCCAAGGATAATTAGAGAATATGCGACCAGATGCCCGGTCGTGTAGTAGTTAAGCCCTCCTTCACCATGAATACCGATTACTAGGAACCCAATTATTGCAACCAGAAATGTAATTGAATTTATGACAAGTGCTGAAGCACCGAGATGACCAATGTACCGTTGTATGATAAACCAAACAGGAGTGAACATCCCGACAAGTAGGGCAAAGAGGATCATC
>QKDV01000079.1 GCA_003251955.1 Methanospirillum hungatei | reverse complement strand
GGTTGTCACCGTGGACGGGGAGAAGGGTCTCATTTATGATGGAGTCATTGAGACTGTAAAGCAGGAGACTGTCAGTTCAACAGCTCCGGTCACAGCCGGACCCTCAAAGATCATCACTGCAACCTCGGTCAAGGTAAATGTCTCGATGCCTGAGGCAGCTGCCCGTGCGGCGGCAACCGGTGCAGACGGCGTGGGTCTGCTCAGGATCGAGCATCTCATCCTCGGCCTCAATAAAACACCAGGATGGTTCATCGAGAATCATCGCGAAGAGGAGTTTATCCAGGAACTGATGAACGGGATCAAAGTGGTGCTGGATGCTTTTCCCGGAAAGCCTGTATGGGTCAGGACTCTTGATGCACCGACCGATGAGTTCAGGAACATGCAGGGTGGGAAGAGTGAGCCGATAGAGCACAACCCGATGCTCGGATGGAGAGGAATCAGGCGTGATCTCCAGAGCCCCAAACAGTTCAGACTTCAGATAGAGACATTCAAGAGGCTCTGGGATCTCGGATACGATAACCTCGGCATCATGTTCCCGATGGTCTCCCATCCGAATGAGTTCATCAAAGCAAAAGAGGAGTTCAGAAGCGCAGGGGTTGATGTTGAGAGTGTCGATCTCGGTATCATGATTGAGATCCCGGCCAGTGCGGTCATCATTGAAGACTTTATCAAAGCCGGAATAAAGTTCGCCTCGTTCGGCACAAACGATCTCATCCAGTATACCATCGCCATCGACCGGAATAATGAGAACGTGACCGATATGTACTGGCCAAAGCACCCTGCCGTACTGGCACTCATTGACCGGGCCATCAAGGCATGCCGTGAAGGTGGAGTTGAGGTATCCATCTGCGGGCAGGCAGGCAGCGAACCAGATATGGTCACCTGGCTTGTCCAGCACGGGATCACCAGTGTCTCGTCCAACATTGATGCTATAGCTAAGATCCGCGAGACTGTGGCCCGCACCGAGCAGCGCATCATCCTTGAGGGTGCACGAAAGAACTATGGTCTCTGATGGTATCTCATCAGAATCCCTCTTCTGTCTTCTTGAAGAGCACCGTCGCAGGGATATCTCCTGGGACCATATCCTCTCCTCGATGTGTACACCTCCTCATCCGGTGGCGGTCCGTGCACACAATCTCTTTATGGAGACGAACCTCGGAGATCCGGGCCTCTTTCCAGGGACTGCCCATATTGACGAACTTCTGATCCGCTGGTTTGGCGATCTCTTTCATGCTCCTGATGCCGGAGGCTGCTCCACGTCCGGAGGTACAGAGTCAAATATCCAAGTCCTCAGGTTTACCAAAGCACGCAAGAAGTCTGAAAAACCCAATATCATCGTTCCGGCATCGGCCCACTTCTCTTTTGAAAAAGCCTGCAGGATGATGGGGATCGAGATGCGGGTAGCCCCACTTGACGGCAAGTACAGGATGGATCTCCAAAAAACGGCTGAACTCGTAGACAAAAACACCTGCTCTATCATAGGTATTGCAGGAACTACCGAGTATGGTATGACAGATCCTATTCCTGAACTTGGCAAACTTTGCCAGGAAGAAGATATTCACCTGCACGTGGATGCTGCATTCGGTGGACTCGTTCTTCCGTTTCTGAAAGATGCACCATTGTTTGATTTTCAGGTTCAGGGAGTTGGATCAATCTCGGTAGATCCTCATAAAATGGGGATGAGCACTATCCCTGCCGGTGTACTGATGGTCAGGGATGAGGCCTGTTTCTGTGATCTCCTGGTAGATACACCCTATCTTACGGTAAAGCAGAGTTACAGCCTAACAGGTACCAGGCCCGGGGCATCGGTTGCAGGTGCTTATGCGATTCTCACCCATCTTGGAAAGGACGGGATGGAGGCGGTTGTAACCGGCTGTATGGAGAACACAAGACGGCTCATTGAAGGGATGGAGGCATATGGTGTTCGAAGGAAGACCACCCCTGATGTGAACGTGGCAACCTTCGAACATACTGATGTGCCTGAACCCTGGGCGGTTTCATACACCAGGAGCGGAGACCTGCGAATCGTTTGCATGCCCCATGTTCACCGTGACGTACTGGAGAAGTTCCTCGCAGAATTTGGAGAATTTCATGATCGAACAACTAATTAAGTCACTGGAAACGTGCCCTGTCGTCAAAAAAGGAGAGTACAACTACTTTGTCCACCCCATTACAGACGGGATTCCCAGGATAGATTCGGTTATACTCAGGGAAGTCGCAGTCGGAATGATACATTTCCTTGACCTGCGGGATGTGCAGTACATCGTGGCTGCCGAAGCAATGGCAATTCCTATCGGCACAGCAATCTCACTGATGACAGATATACCAGTAAATATCATCCGAAAACGCAGTTACGGCCTTCCTGGCGAGCAGGAGGTCATGCAGAAGACAGGATACTCGAAAGGGAAGATGTATATCAACGGTCTATCACGGGGAGACCGGGTTGTCATCGTGGATGATGTGATTAGCACTGGAGGAACCATGAATGGAATACTTCACACGTTCAGGGAGATGGGGGTTGAAGTTGCCGGGATATGTTTTGCCATCAAGAAGGGAACCCCTGAGATATCCATGCCTTACCACTATCTCGTAGCGATAGAAGTGGAAGACACGGTGAAGATCGTTGATCGCCAGCTCTGACCTGATATCAGAACTGAAACATCGGGGGGCAAGCAGGGTTGCTCTCCAGGCACCCGAGGGGCTCAAGCGGCGCCTATCTGATATTGCCGAGGATCTGAAGTCTGCTGGGTTTACTGTTTTTGTCAGTGGTGATCCTTGCTATGGGGCCTGTGATCTTGACCTGGACCTTCTCAAGGATACAGATGTACTTGTCCACCTCGGCCATGCACCGGTGGATGGCACTGACCGGGTTATTTATGATATATTCAGGATGGATTTTGATCCTGGTGTGGTTTTGAATGCACTCCCTCTCTTTACAACCGATAGAATAGGTCTCGTCACAACCGTCCAGCATGTTCACTTAATCCCTGAAGTCACCCGGATTCTTGAAGAGGCAGGGGTATCTGTAACCGTTGCTGAGGGGACCGGCCGGACACCATATCCGGGTCAGATCCTCGGATGCTCGTTTGAGGCAGCACGAAGAACGGGAACTTCAGAGATCCTTTATCTTGGGACCGGGGTGTTTCATCCCCTGGGAGTTCAGATCGCCACAGGGGCACGGGTGATCGCCTGCGATCCCTATACAAAAACCATTGAAGAGGTCAATGGGGAGAGATTGCTCAGAAGGCGATATGCCCTCATCGAGAAGGCAAGACAGGCTGAAAAGATCGGTATCCTTGTCTCGCCCAAGAGCGGCCAGGCACGCAGGGATCTGGCCACAGATCTCGTATCTCTCTCTGAAAAAGCCACCTTGATCCAACTGCGCGAGGTTACAGCAGATCAGCTCCTTAACCTGGGACTACCCTGCTATGTGAACACAGCCTGTCCAAGACTTGCATATGATGACCAGGTCAGGTGGCCGGTTCCGGTGCTTACCCCCCAGGAGTTTGAGATCCTCTGTGGTATCAGGAAATTTGAAGAATACGAGGTCGACGAGATCAGATGAAACTGCGAAAACTCGAGATGATTCTCGAACAGGTTGCAGGATTTTCCCACCCTAAACCTGAGAGAGAACAGTACCAGACCCCGGCACCACTCGCCGCACGCCTCCTCTACACCGCATTTCTTGCCGGTGATATCACCGGGCTTCGGGTACTAGAACTTGGATCAGGGACGGGTATCCTTGGTATCGGGGCAGCCCTCCTCGGGGCAGGAGAGGTAATCGGTGTTGAGATTGATCAGGAGGCAACCCGGATAGCTGAAGAGAACGCAGAAAAACTCGGAGTAAGTATCTCATTTATCGGGGCTGATCTTGCAGATCCTGGTACCTGGAGTCTCGTTCCGGAGGCTGATACGGTCATTATGAACCCTCCATTCGGGGCACAGGTAGAGCATGCTGACAGACCCTTCATAGACCTCGCACTCGCACGTGCAGAGGTTGTGTATGGGATATTCAATGCAGGATCAGAACAGTTTATCAGACAGTATATCGCAGATCGGGCAGAAATTGTTGGTGTTATCACTGCTGAATTCTCTATTCCAAGGACATTCTTCTTTCATACCGAGGATAAACGTGACATCCCGGTTGAGATCCTGGTAATAAAACGAAAAGCCTGACCCTTTGCTGGTCAATTAGGTTTCCAAGTGAAAACAGAGTATATGTTGGATTAATCCTTGACCAGGATGAATCCGATTCCTGCGAACATGATCCCTGCAAGCAGGGCCACAATTCCGATGCCGCCCTTGACAACGTTGATAACATCAGGGAGGAAGAACCAGATGCCGTATGCACCTCCCAGAATCAGAACGATACCAACAATAAGCATGCCAAGTCCCATTTTATCCATATTCATATCCTCCAATTTTCAGAGTACATATTGATTGCTGAATCCTAATAAAACCGTCCTGCAATTATTCGTCCAGAAGGTGCAATCCAGCAAGTCCGTAATCTCCGGTCTTTTTAGCATAATCAGGATCAAGTTCTGCAGTGAGTGTAACATCAAGCCTTTTGCACTGCCTCAGGAGGTCGATCAGGGCACGAGGCAGAGTCCCCGCGGTATAATCACTATACAGACCAATGGTTCGTCCACAGGTGAATGAAGATCTTCGCCAGACCAGATCCGTCTGGTGATCGAGCAGGAGTTCTGGAGAGCCAAAAGAGGTAATTGTTACTTCAATCTCACCACATTTCAATTCGGTGATGAGATGACAACCGGGAGACTGCAAAAGTTCCCTGAACCGGTCTGATAAATCTGCAGCTCCTTTTTCAGAGCGCACCGCAATGATACAGGTCCCTGATGGTGAGAGATGCTCCTCAGCGGTTATCTCAAAGGTGGTCCTGTGTGTTGCGGCCACTTCGGGATGTCCCCATGCTGAGAATTGTTCAACTGCCATTGGCATTTATACAGAGATATCTTCCATTGATATTGAATGGATCAGATTGATATGTTCTGCACAACCTGCGACGAGGAGACCGAGCATGAGGTTCTGAGCAGGACAAACAGCCAGGTTATCAAGTGTACGATATGTGGAACGGTCTCACGTATCCCGGTACAGAAAGAACCGGCATTACTGCAGATCAAGGCGATTGTCAGCAGAGAGGGAACTTCGTCAGTCTGCCGGTGCGAGATCGCCGAGGATGAAGAGGTTGCATCCGGTGATTTCCTGATAGCCGAGTCTGATGACGGAGAAGGGACCGGTGTCGAGGTTATGTCTATTGAATCCGGAGACAAAAGGCTCAATAAGGCCCTCGGAAAGAATATCGACACCCTATGGACGAGAGTCATTGACCAGGTAGTTGTTCGCTTCTCGGTACATGATGGATGGCACACGCTTCCACTCTATGTAAAGTGCGAAG
>QKDV01000253.1 GCA_003251955.1 Methanospirillum hungatei | reverse complement strand
CGCATGCAGCTGCAGAAGCTGCAAAACTCTGCAGACCCGATGTGGTCTCTGCATATCCGATCACTCCGCAGACTCATATTGTGGAGCGGCTTGCAGAGATGGTTGCTGATGGAGAACTGGACAGCGAATACATCTGTGTAGAGAGTGAGTTCTCTGCTCTGTCGGCATGTCTTGGTGCTTCGGCAGCAGGCTCACGTGTTTACTCTGCAACCTCTTCACAGGGACTGCTCCTTATGGCAGAAGTCTGCTTCAATGTGGCCGGGATGCGCCAGCCGATCGTCATGTCGATCGCTAACCGTGCAGTAGGAGCACCACTTTCAATCTGGAACGATCAGCAGGATTCCATCTGCCTTCGTGACTGCGGCTGGATCCAACTCTACGCCGAGGATGCACAGGAGGTCCATGACTTCCACTATATTGCATACAAGGTCGCAGAGGATCACGAAATTCTCCTCCCGGTCTTCATCTGTTTTGACGGGTTTATCCTCTCTCATACATATGAACCGGTGGATATGCCAACACAGGCTGAAGTAGACGCCTTCCTGCCTCCATATAAGCCATATAACATGCTTGATGCAAAAAACCCGCTCAGCATGGGAATGTATGCAACACCTGAATACTACATGGAGTTCAGGTATGAGATTGACCAGGCAATGGTCAGGTCTGCAGATGTCATCAGAAAAGTAGGCAAGGAGTTTGGCCAGAAGTTCGGACGCGATTACAGCAACCTTGTCGAGGCATACAAACTTGAAGATGCCGATGTCGCAATTGTTGCCCTTGGTTCTATCAGCGGAACTATCAAGGACGCAATTGATGAGATGCGTGCAGAGGGCAAAAAGGTCGGCCTGCTCAGACTCATTGCACTCAGACCATTCCCTGCAGAAGATGTCAAAAAGGCCCTTGCAGGAATCAAGAAGGTTGGTGTCTTTGAGAAGAACCTCTCCATTGGTTCCCGGATGAAAGGTGCCGTTGGAATTGAGGTCAAGGATGCAATCAATGACTCCTCTGTGTCTGTGCTCAGTTACGTAGCCGGACTTGGTGGCAGGGATATTACTATATCGGATATTAAAAAGATGGTCGGAGAGATTGAAGCCGGAAGAGGGGACTGCTTCTTAGGCCTTCGTGAGGAGCTGATCTAAATGGACAAGACATGTGAACTCGTGGACTGTGGACACCGTGCCTGTGGTGGTTGTGGTCCGGCGTTTGCTGCCCGGCTGATTCTAAAAGGATCTGGCCCGGAGTCTATCGTTTGTGCATCAACCGGTTGTATGGAGGTTTTCTCCACTCCATATCCGCAGACTGCCTGGAAGGTTCCCTGGATTCACTCACTCTTTGAGAATGCTGCAGCAGTAGCATCAGGTATCGAGTCAGCGCTGAAGAAACAGGGACGCAAAGAGAATGTCCTTTGTATCTGTGGTGACGGAGCAACCTTTGATATCGGTATCCAGTGTATCAGCGGTGCCTTTGAGCGGGGCCACAATATCACGTACATCTGTTACGATAATGAAGCCTACATGAACACCGGGATTCAGCGTTCAGGTGCAACCCCGTATGATGCCTCAACCACGACATCTCCGCCGGGTAAACTTTCGACCGGTAACAAACGCCCTAAGAAAGATCTTCCCCAGATCCTTGCAGCACATGGATCACCATATGTTGCAACCTGCTCGATTGCATACCCTAATGATGTCATTAAGAAGGTAGATCGGGCAGTCCAGACCGAAGGTCCCTGTTACATCCAGATTCACACCCCCTGCTGTACCGGTTGGGGATATGATGGGGCAAGAACCGTCGAACTTGCCAAGTTGGCGATTGAGTCTGGTTTATGGGTCAACTACGAACTTGTAAATGGGAAGATCGAGAAGGCCAAGAAGGTTAAGAGGAAACCTGTTGACGAGTATCTGAAATCCCAGAAGAGGTTTGCACACCTCTTCAAACCGCAGCGCAACGAAGTCGAGATTGCAAAGATCCAGGCAATCGCTGATGCAAACGCTGAAAAGTACGGAATTGATCTCTGATCAAAGCCGTGGTCAGATTAAACAAGTCCACTTTTTTTGCACCTCAATTTCTCCTGATCAGAGTTGTTATGAGGTAATACCTCTACGTCTATATGATAAGTCAGAACTTCCTTGTCAGGTTGGGAGTTCAGATCAACAAAGATTCTCAGGAGAACGATGATCCCGGTACTCTTTATCGATGATAATAAAGAGCTCTGCACCCTCTTCCAAATATATCTCGAGGAGTCAGGGGAGTTTTCTGTGCATACCTGCGACAACGGTGAAGAGGCCCTCTCCTATCTTAAGGATCATCAGGTCATGGCCGTGATCTCTGATTATGACATGCCTGAAATGAATGGCATCGATCTTCTGAGGCAACTCAGATCTATACATCCCCGTCTCCCTTTTATTATGCTCACCGGGAACGATAGCAAGGATACAGTGATTGCTGCCCTGAATGCCGGTGCCGATTTTTACCAGAACAAGGCAGATGACTTCGAGGTCCAGGTTCTTGATCTCTCTCACAAGATCAGGATCCTCTCATCCAGGCATTTGGCCGAAGAGTCAGCAAGAATAAAGGATGGAATTCTTGCTGCTATTAGTTATGCAGCAGAGAGACTGCTTCGGGGAAGCGGCTGGCAGGAAGATATAGAGGAGGTCCTCGGGCATCTTGGCAGGGCAACAGATGCATCATCAGTCTTTGTTGTAGGGAAAGGAGATGATTCGTCACCAGATATTATCGATCCGGTAATCTGGATGCAAAATACATCCCCGGGAATTACCGAAGCATTTGATCAGATACGTGCCTGGTGGCAGGAACCAGAGCGTGCAAAGCGTCTTTTAGCAAACCAGGAGGTTATGGTATCTCTTCCGTCTTCGACAGAAGGTTCTAAATCTAATATTTCAGGAACAATCCTTCTGATCCCGGTTTTTCTTGACAGCGAATGGTGGGGTGTTCTTGGAATTACTGACCGTGATAGTAACCGGGTCTTCAGTCCTGAAGAAGTGGGTGCACTCCGGATGGCTGCCCGTGTTATTGGGTCAGCACGGTACAGGATGTACATCGAGGAGATCTTCAGGAATCCTGTTGAAGAATCACTGGTCGGCGTTTTTATCATGCAGAATGACAGGTTTTTGTATGTAAACCCAAAGTTCTGCGAGATATTCGGTTATTCACGCGAAGAGATTCGTTCATTTAAACCCCCTCTTCCGATTATTGATCCTGATAGTCATGATGAGATTATCGATGTGGTCAGGGATATCACGGAGAAGAAGATATCGTTTAAACATTTTGAGATAGCAGGCGTGAGAAAGGAGGGTAAAATAATCTGTCTTGAGATCTACCTGACTACCCTCTCTGGAGACAATGCTGGTTGTCTTATTGGGAATGTCATGGATGTCTCTGATCAGCACCGTGCTAGAAAAGCACTGGCAGAGAGTGAGAAACGGTTCCGCAGTCTCTTCAGTAACATCCGCGATCTTGTGATTCTTCACCGGATTCCTGCTGAAGGATCAGAGATCATCGAGATAAACGACTCGGTCTGTGAAACACTGGATTTCAGCCGTGAAGACCTCCTCTCCCTGACTCTCCCTGCCCTTGCCCCACGTGAGCACGAACTCGGCAAAGTCATCTCCCATTGTGAGGCTGCCGCAACAGTGGGAAGGGCATCAGTTCAGACCTGCCTTCTCAAAAGTGACACAAACCCGATTCCTGTTGACCTTGTCACTCACCGGATAATGATGGAGGGCCGGGCTGTTCTCCTCTCTGTAGCCCGTGACATAACTGAACGTATCAAGGCAGAGGCTAAGATCCGTACAGGAGAGGAACTTCTCAAACGCAACATGCTGGTATCGCTTCATGAGAAAGAGACACTTCTGCGAGAGATCCATCATCGGGTTAAGAATAACATGCAGATCATTGTCAGTCTGCTCAAGCTCCAGGATTTTAAGGTTGAAGACCCTAAGGTGCATGAGATCATCAGAGACTGCAGGAGCCGGATCTACTCGATGGCAGTTATCCATGAGAAACTGTACCAGACCGATGAACTGACCTCAATACGCCTGGATGAGTACATAAGCGATCTTGCAGACCAGATTATACACGAATTTGATGGCGGGGAAGAACGTATCAATTTCGTACTACAGTCCGATTACCCGGTTCTCGTGGATATTGGTACCGGGATCCCGCTGGGTCTGATTATGAATGAGTTGATTACGAACAGCATGAAATACGCCTTTGATCCAGATCAGACCGGTGAAATCAGTGTTATTCTAAACCGTGACGGGGAATCATTAATCATCACCGTATCTGACACCGGCCGTGGTCTTCCTGAAGGATTCACCGGCGAGGAATCATCCACCCTCGGTACCGAACTTATCCGCGGTCTGGCCTTCCAGCTCGATGGTACTGTCTCATGGAAGAATGATCATGGCGCCATATGCACGCTTACAATCCCGTATCCGACCATATCCGGTGAGGAGGCATCATCATGACAAAAGGGAAGAAGATTCTTATCGTTGAGGATGAGATGGTCATCTCTCTTGAAATAGCCGCAACACTAAAGCGACTAGGGTACGAGGTGGCAGGGCAGGCTATTACCGGTCTTGAAGCGCTCAGGCTTGTTGAAGAAACTGATCCTGATCTCATCCTGATGGATATCAGGCTGAAGGGGAATATGGATGGTATCGAGGCAGCCTGCCAGGTCAATGACCGTTTTAATCTGCCTGTCATCTTTCTTACTGCCCACTCTGACGAGGCAACACTTGAACGTGCCATTGCAGTCAGCCCATCGGGGTACCTTATCAAGCCGTTTAAAGATCGGGAACTCTACTCTACGATCGAACTTGCCCTGCATAAGCATGAGATTCGGCAGCGTATCAGGCCTGAGAAGATAGTACGTGAGGTTCAGTCAGATATTGCCCATCTCTCTGGTGTGAGTGCTCTTGTTATCAGCCCACGTGGAATTATCATAAGAGCAAACCAGAAGGCATGCGATCTCTTTGAGATTGATCAGACTGACCTCTGTGGCACCAGGATCACTGCCTGGATCTGCTCTGACAAAGCGTCCTTGGATGCTCCTTTGGTAGCAGAAGGTTCCATACTTCCAGGCGATGTTGCTATCAGGAGTCAGAAAGGTGTGGTCAGAAAGGTTTCAATCGAGGCCGGGTTTATTGCAGGTGAGGAAGGTCGAATCCAGGGATACCTGCTGGTTCTGACCCCCTCATCCTGATCACAGCTCCACACGAACAATATTTATCACTGTATCTATGACAACAACACCAGTTCTTGAACTATCCACTCCCGGTGGTATCGTTAAGGTTTCGAGGGCCACCATAGCCCACCCGGGAGAGATGCGTGAACTTTATGTTGCCGGCGGGTGGTGGGATGACGCCTGGGATGAGTCACATCTCTCTGCAATTGTTGAGATGGGTTTTGC
>QKDV01000009.1 GCA_003251955.1 Methanospirillum hungatei | reverse complement strand
CCGGTGAGATCTGCCTCGAATATCAACTGATTAAAGATAGGGATCAGGACAGCAGTACAGAAAATTCTGCACAGTGGTGTGAGTGCATGGTAATAACCATACACAAGAGCGGTTGTGACGGGATCTCCAGCCCCAAACTTTACTATTCCGGTTACCCTTTCAACTTTGATATGGGACAAAAGGATTGGAATAAGCCTTTTTATTAGTGGTATGAAAGATAGCAACCGGTGTAGATCTGCCTTTGGTTCGGTTACTTCCGGGGGAGCCGGAGTTGTGTCAGCCGGAATCTCTTCTTCTCCCTGGCTGCTTTGGAGTGGTAGATGGTAGATCTCAGTTCTTCTGATCATAATTACTGCCTGCATGCCGTCGTTTCCGGGATTCACACAGATTATCCCAGGTCCCCATCTGATGCAGGCTGATCCTGTTCTGATACTTTCACTCCATACACCGCTGAATGTGATGATAATTGGAATACGGTATATCAGAAGCGACACACCCCCGAAAAAAATGAGAAGAGAACCTGTCAGAAGGAGACTTACGATCAGATCAGGCATAAAATGTTATTGTGAGGTCTCTGATTCCTGTTTTTCTGGTTCTTCGGTCTTGTCCTTCTTCTTGATGAGGTCGATCACCTGGGGAACCAGGGACTCGCTGAGTGAGGTAATAACCTGAGAGATGGGATTGGTGTTCTTAAGTGAGACGATCTGGATCCCTTGAACTCCGCTGATAGTCTTGTCAGTGATGATAACAGCCACCGGTTCAATACCTCCCCCGGCTCCGCCTCCACTACTGCTTTCTTTATCACCAAGTCCTCCTCCAGCACCAAATGCGATTCCGAATTTGGTTACCGGGATGATCATCCGGTTACCGAGGTCAATGGCATCACCCATGACATTGCGGGCCGTGATAATCTCTCTGAGCTGACCTGATGCCTCTTTGAGCATCTCTTCTGCTGTCATATCTAACTGAGGGGATACATCGTGAGATTATTAATAGATTCTCCTGATATGCAGAAGTTACACAAGACTCAAACCTGAAGATACCCTCATTTTGGTTAAATAAGATCTAGATTAACTGAATCCAACTTGAGTAATCAATAACCGGATAAAGACATTCCGGAATAATCGTAGAAAAGAGAATGATACATTTTTATTTATGAGGCCCGCCACTCTCTGCGCACGAGAAAGGATATAATCAGTGAGTTGATTTCGCGTGCCCCATAAAAATAAATCGAACGGTCAAGCCTAGTTTGCTGAAAAAAAGCCTGTACTGGACGTAACCAGGTAATTCTGCATGAGCAGAATTTATAACGAACTATAATGACTTTTGTATGAACTATGTTGATCATCCCTTTTATTTTTGTGATCTCAGTTCTTGCTCTCGGTGTGGCAGCTATCTTTGTCCGCCAGATCAAGGCTGCAGATAAAGGCAGCGATAGGATGCAGGAGGTCGCTGCCGCTATCAGTGAAGGTGCACACGCCTTCGTGAAGCGACAGTACACAACCATTGCAATCATAGCAATTATTGTAGCGGTCCTCATCCTTGTGGTTTTCACACTTGCTGGAAAACCAGACCAGGCATGGCACACAGCTGCATCATTTATTCTTGGTGCATTCCTGAGTGCCCTTTCCGGAATCATCGGGATGTTCACGTCAGTTAGGACGAACCTGGTATCAGCAGCAGCAGTTGAGAAGAACCCGGCCCGGTCCCTCATCGTGGCACTCCGCGGTGGTGCAGTATCAGGCCTTACTATCATTGCACTCTCGCTGATTGGTATCTCAATTATCTTTTCGCTCTTCGGTGCAAATCCACAGGAAACCCCGTACCTCATCGTCGGGTTTGGATTTGGTGCTTCATTCATTGCACTCTTCGCTCAGCTTGGTGGTGGAATCTACACCAAGGCAGCAGATGTCGGTGCAGACCTTGTCGGTAAATTTGAAGCAGGTATCCCTGAGGATGACCCACGGAACCCTGCGGTAATTGCCGACCTCGTCGGTGATAACGTCGGTGACTGTGCTGGTCGTGGTGCTGATCTCTTTGAGTCAACCTCTGCAGAGAACATCGGTGCAATGATCCTTGGTGTAGCTCTGTACCCTGTCTTTGGAATTTCCGGAATTCTCTTTCCGCTTATTATCGGAGCACTTGGTCTTATCGCAACAATCATCGGTATACTTACAGTCACTGAAAAGGATGCCCAGCATGAAGACCCGATGCATGCTCTTAACAAGGGATATTACGTCACCGCCATCGTTTCAGCGATCTTCTTCTACATCGCTGTCATGTTCCTGCTGAACAACATCTGGTTCTTCTATGCAGGACTGGTAGGACTGGCCCTTTCCATCGTCTTCCTGAATATCACCCTCTACTATACAGACCAGCGGTTCAGACCTGTACAGGAGATCGCAAAGGCTTCAACCGGGGGACCGGCAATGAACATCATCTCCGGTCTGAACGTGGCCTTTGAGACCACTGCACTGGCATCAATCTCTATCTGTCTGGCACTTCTCATCTCATTCAAACTGGGTGAGATGTCAGGTATCGAGTCTGGTGGTCTCTATGGTACCGCTATCGCCACCATGGGTATGCTTGCACCCTGTGCATACATCCTGGCAATGGACACCTTCGGCCCCATTGTTGACAATGCCGGTGGTATTGTTGAGATGAGCCATTCATCAGAGGCAGCAGAGCGCAATGTCGCAAAGCTCGACTCTGCAGGTAACACTACCAAGGCCCTGACCAAGGGATACGCAGTCGGTAGTGCAGCCCTCTCCGCATTCCTGCTCTTCAGTGCCTACATGACCGAAGTCAGCAGCCTCACCAACGATGCATTCTCAGTCGTCAACCTTGCAAAGATCGATGTCTTTGCCGGTGGACTTCTTGGTGCCATGCTGGTCTTCCTTTTTGCAGCCTTTGCAATCCGGGGAGTTTCACTGACTGCCCAGTACGTGATTGAAGAGGTGCGCAGACAGTTTAAGGAGAAGAAGATTCTTGAGGGAATTGACAAGCCTGACTATGCACGGTGCGTCGACATCACCACCCGTGGTGCACTCAAGAACATGATCCTGCCGGGATTACTGGCAGTTCTCTTCCCGGTCTGTATTGGTATCCTTCTCAAGTACGAGGCCATGGCAGCATTCCTGATGGTTGGAACCATCACCGGTCTGCTGATGGCTCTCGTCCTCAACAACGGAGGAGGTGCCTGGGACAACGTGAAGAAGTACATTGAGAGTGGCGCATACGGTGGAAAAGGTACCGAGGCCCACAAGGCAGCAATCGTCGGAGACACTGTTGGTGATCCTTTCAAGGATACCGCAGGTCCATCCCTTCACGTGCTTGTTAAGCTGCTTGCAACAACCTCCCTGGTTCTTGCAGCACTCTACATCTAATTTTTACTTTTTTTTCAGCTCGTTCACTATGTGAATCAAGGTCTTCTGTGTAAAATCACGGATGAAAACAGTTTTCTCTTCTCTACCCTAATACTGAAAGAGATTATATACTTGTAATCAGATGATCAATCACTTCTGATCATCAGACTGGCTAATTGATCCATAACTCTGCTTCAGTAATGTTGATTTTTATGGAGAGTGTTCATTTTAAAACACCGGATCTCGATCCCGCTCCACTGAATACAAAGATAATTCTCCACAATCCTGACCGGTGTACGGGGTGCAGGCAGTGTATGACCGCCTGCTCGTTTAAAAATTTTAACACATACAATTACGATCTCTCACTCTGCAAGGTGATTCGCGGGCCTGATAACGAGTTTGTCAGAATTCATTGTCACCACTGCTCTGATCCCATGTGCCTTGCTGCCTGTCCGGTCAGTGCTATATCCAAGGACCTGGAGACCGGGATTGTAAGTGTTGACAAGATGAGGTGTATCGGTTGCAAGGCTTGTACCTGGGCATGTCCGATCTCTGTGCCTCAAATGCAGCGTGGTCTGAAAGCGATGACAAAATGCGATCTCTGTGGCGGAGATCCGAGCTGTATCAAGGTCTGTTCTGCCAGGGCCATTGAGTTGGTATCAAGGGAAGATAATCGTTGATTTCAGGAGGAGAAAGGAATGAGTGACATATTTCCCTGGCGTCGCCAGGTCAAAGTCCCGGTTCCCACAACCGTGAAGACACAGCTTATTAGGCACTTCTCGATAGGTCTTCTCTATCCTTTAAACGAGGAGGTTATGGAGTACAGGAGAAGGTCAGGGCTTAACCCGGTTCCGCCTACTGCTCACGGGTATCCTGAAGCAGCTGCGGATATTCAGACCCTTATCAAAGCCATGAAAGTTGACAAGAAGATTGGACTTGATCTTGATACTATGGAGTACCAGTATTAAATGGCAGACCAATACAACTCCACTGAAACCCTGACGAATCCTGAAAAAACCCGATACTCGTTCTTTTTGGGATGTGTGATGCCGATCAAGATGCCATGGGCCGAGTCAGCTATCATGCAGACACTTCCAAAGTTCGGTGTTGACCTTGAATATCTTAAAAAGGCAACATGCTGTCCCAGGGCAGGAGTCTGGAAATCAGTGGATGAACGGGTCTGGCTCACGCTCGCATCATATAATCTGCTCCAGGCAGAGGGGGATGGGCGTGATGTCATGGCCTCATGCAACGGCTGCTATGTTACTCTCTATGAGGCAAACAAACTCCTCAGGGAAAATCCAGAGAAGCTGAAAGAGATAAACGGGTACCTTGCCGAGACGCACACTCATTACAACGCCTCTATCAGAGTCAGACATCTTCTGGAGGTTCTGTATGAGGAGGTGGGTGTTGATCGGATTAAGGGTGAGAGCAGAAAGGTTCCGATACGTGTTGCCCTTCACCCGGGTTGTCATATGAGGATATTTGAGGATGGGAGACTCGTCAGATATTTTTCTGAACTGACCTGTGCACTTGTCGATGAAGTTGTTCCATATGAGGATGAGCAGATGTGCTGCGGACTCCAGGCAAACCTCGCAGACCGTCAGTTTGCAACATATGAGCGTGCAAAAAAGAAATTCGATGCTTTGAAGGCACTAAATATCGATGCCCTGGTGATCGTCTGTTCGGGCTGCTATGATCAGTTTGAGCGGGCTGTCCAGATCCTGAAGAAGGAGATCGGGTATGAGTTTGATCTTCCGATCATCCACCTCGCAGAGCTCCTGGCTCTTTCCATCGGAACAAGTCCGGATGAATTCGGTATGCGGTACCTGCGGACAGCTCCGGTAGACTCCATTATTGCAAAATGGGAGAGTGACAGAAGATGAAACCATACTTCATCGTCTCGATGTTCATCCTTGTGATAAGCGTAATCGGGGCAATATTTCTTCCAGAACAGAACGGTTCACCGATGCTTCTCTTTCTGTTTGCAGAGCTTGCCTCGCTGGTATCATTCTATGTCTTCTTTTCGGTGATCATCCCGACACTCATCCCTGAATACAGAAACGTGGATGAGAATTTCAACTGTGGAGCTAGTGAG
>QKDV01000014.1 GCA_003251955.1 Methanospirillum hungatei | reverse complement strand
GTTTCCTACTGGTCATTGGATTTGGCTCTCAGTCGGTTTTTTATCTCCCAAGGTCCGGTATTTATATCCCGAATCTTGTCTTCTTTGGTATTGTTCTCTTCTCTATCATCATTGCATATACCATCCTGAAATATGGTCTGTTTACACTCGGACCTGAAACAGTCGCGACTAATATCATCCGTACAATGCCGGACGGGCTCATCCTCTCTGATATGGATGGACGTATTCTTTCAACCAATGCTGCATCTGCAGATCTCTTCCAGATGAAAATTGAGCAGATGATGGGAAAGCAGGTAGGCTCCCTAATTTCTGATGTCACCTTCTTACAGATTATTAATCTGGTTTCTGAATCTGGCTCATTATCTGATTATGAATGTGTTCTAACCAATTCCAGAAAACCGGTTAGTATTGCAAGTTCTCTTGTTCGTGATCCTGAAGGTGATCCAGTAGGCATCATCCTGATCATACGTGATATTACCACCCGGAAATCTGATGAACGGGCATTGCAGATTGCAAACGAAAAGATCTCTATGTTAAGCAGGCTGACCCGACATGATATTAGTAATCTTGTAACTCCTTTGCAGGGATACCTGACATTACTCAGGGAGGACGATAGCATCTCTCCGGATAATCCCCATTTTATTGCATGCATAACTCTCGTAGAGAAGATCGCCCAGCATCTTCAGTTTTCTCACGAGTGTCATAAGGTTGGGTTTCATGAACCGGTATGGCTGAATCTTGAAGATGTGATCCAGTCAGCAAGATGTGACCTTGCAAATACTGGTATTCAGATCACGGTCACTGTCTCCCCCGTTATTATCTATGCGGATCCGCTATTTCAAAAGGTCATTTATAACCTGTTTGAAAATGCAAGTCGCCATGGAGGTAAGATTACTAGAATTACAGTATCTACCAGACAGAATCCTGGCAATGATCTGTTACTTACAATAGAGGATGATGGGGAAGGAATCAGGGAAGAAGAGAAAGAACTAATCTTTCTTCATGGTTATGGGAAGAATTCAGGTCTCGGTCTGGCCATGTCACGTGAAATATTATCAATAACCAAAATCACGATCAAAGAGACCGGAGTCTATGGAAATGGAGCACGTTTTGAAATTGTGATTGCAGCAGATTCATGGATACTGGAAAAATCTGCTTCATCTAACTGAGTGATAACATAAGTTAATCCCTGAATATCCTTCCTCCAGAACCAGGCAAATTGAAGCGGAGATGCAATCCAGGGGCGAATAGATTTTATTTATAAACCCCCTATATTCAACACAACCGGATTTTTACTGGGGGGTATGTATAATGGGGGCATCTGTCAGGATCTTTTTGCTGATATGTATTATCGGAATAATTCCTGGAGTTTCTCTTGGTGAAACTTCTTCGATGGTCATTGAGAACGGTCATCAATCAGTCATTGCCGATTTCCGAGGTGATATTCAGTCCGGTGCTGCACCAATGGCAGTACAGTACACTGATATCAGTACCGGTTCACCGGATGAGTGGTATTGGGATTTTGGTGATGGAACACACGATTCGCAGAAAAACCCGCTTCACATTTATACAAGTCCTGGGATTTACTCTGTATCATTGAGTGTTACCGGCCCATCTGGATCTGACATGAAGACACGGCTCGGATATATTAAGATTACAGACACTCCGGTATCAATAAATTCACAGGAGCAGATGCAGACCATCAGTCCTCTGACATTATCAACACCATCACCATCTCCCACCGAACTACTGAGCCCGATACCAACTGAATCACCAATACCTACTCCGCTCTCTACTTCCAGTCCTGCTCCGAGTGATTCAGAAACCGCTATCTTACAACTTTTAACTCCAACTATTAAGGCAGACTTTTTACCGTCAGTTAATGGCGGTCCCATCCCTCTGACTGTCAGTTTCAGTGATTACTCCACTGGTAGTCCGACAGGCTGGTCTTGGGACTTTGGCGATGGAACGTCATCTGACCTCTCTTCGCCTGAGCATGTATACACGACACCCGGGAAGTACACTGTGCGATTGACAGTACAGGGCAACCAGGGTTCAGACACCATGGTCAGCTTAGAGCCGATCGATGTTGCTCTTCCTCCAGAAGCATCTATCAAGGCACAACCCCGGACGGGTTCTGCCCCACTAATGGTCGCATTTACTGATAATTCAACCGGCAGGATAACCTCATGGCTCTGGACTTTTGGAGATGGAACCAGTTCCGAAGAACAGAATCCTGTTCATACATACAACCGGGCAGGAGTATACGATGTTTCACTCACCGTATCAGGTCCCGATGGCGCTTCAGATACTGAAGTGCAGGCGATGATTACAGTTACTGAACTTATTGAACAGCCGGTGGCATTGTTCTCTGTAGATACTACATCCGGATATTCTCCACTTGCTGTTACATTTACTGATGTTTCAACCGGTGATGTGACAACAAGGACATGGGACTTTGGTGATGGCAGCATCGGAGCTGAATCAGAAATTACCCATACGTACTCCAAATCAGGTGCATACACTGCGTCTCTCACAATTAAAGGCCCTGCCGGAGAGAGTCATGCTGATAAGGTTATTATTGTGAATGAACCTGTGTCAGTTACGAAATCAGACTTCAAGAGCGATGTAATATCTGGAGTAGTCCCTCTGACGGTGACGTTTACTGACATGTCTTCAGGAGATATTTCCTCCTGGTCCTGGGACTTTGGCGATGGTAGTAGTTCAGCAGAGACTAACCCGGTGCATATGTACACCTCCGCTGGTTCCTACCAGGTTGTTCTGACAGTAAGCGGTCCCGGTGGTTCAAGCCATTCAGAGAAAGGTATCATCGTAAGTGATGCTGTTGCAGTTCCGGTCTCCTCTTTCAGTACAGATGTTGACGAAGGTACTGTTCCTCTGACAATGACATTTTCTGACACGTCTTCTGGCGACATATCATCCTGGAATTGGGACTTTGGCGATGGTAGCAGTTCAGCAGAGACTAACCCGGTGCATATTTACACCTCCGCTGGTTCTTACCAGGTTGTTCTGACAGTAAGTGGTCCCGGTGGTTTAAGTCATTCTGAGAAAGGCATCATCGTTAGTGATGCCGTTGCAGTTCCGGTCTCCTCTTTCAATACAGATGCTGATGAAGGCACTGTTCCTCTGACGGTGACATTTACTGACATGTCTTCAGGAGATATTTCCTCCAGGTCCTGGGACTTTGGCGATGGCAACAGTTCAGCAGAGACAAACCCGGTGTATACGTACACCTCTGCCGGTTCCTACCAGGTTGTTCTGACGGTAAGTGGCCCGGGTGGTTCAAGCCACACAGAGAAAGATATCATCGCGAGTGAACCGCCAACACCTGCTCCAACTCCTGTCATAACTCCTGTTCCTGTTGAAAGCAGTCCCATCGCTGTATCAGAATTGCAGATACCTGTTGGTTCTCCGATTGAGCCAATAAACAAGCCGATGGTTGCAAAGTTCAGCACTATAAATAATGAAGGCTCTGCTCCTCTTGCAGTCCGTTTCAAAGACACCTCCACCGGTGATATCACCTCCTGGGACTGGGACTTTGGTGACGGCACCACCTCATCAGATCAGAATCCTTCCCATACCTACACAAAAGCGGGAAATTATGCCGTTGCTCTTACAGTGACTGGTCCTGAAGGATCACAGAGATCAGATCTCTCTATGATTCTTGTTACCTCATCGGTTACCCTGCCAAAAGCGGTAATTGAAGTTGATGAGCAGAATGGCACCGCACCGCTGACTGTTGTATTCACTGATGCCTCAATAGGCACAGTTACAACGAGAAACTGGAATTTTGGTGATGGTGAAACCTCATTAGAACAGGATCCTGTTCATACCTATTCAGAACCCGGGATTTATACTGCCTCATTAATTGTGAAAGGTCCTGCAGGAGAAAGTAGTACTGAAGAACAGATTGTTGTCAGGGATATTAGTGAGATTCCTTCATTACAACCTTCAAACCCCCCGGTATCTACAGGTCTGGTCCAGTCTTGGAATAATGAACCGTCTGAAATCCAGTCAGTCCAATTGGAGACCGTTGTTCCCCTGAATACTAACCTTTCGGGAACTCCAGAAACTTACCCGATAGATACCCTGAAACAGCCTGAACTCACCTCCGAGTCACCCGGGATTCTTATTACTGCAGACCCGACAACTGGTCCGGCTCCACTTACTTCGTCATTTACCAGTAACTCAGCAATGAAAGTGGATCGGTATGAGTGGCTTTTTGGTGATGGGTCAAGTTCAGGAGAAGAACAACCCATCCATACCTACAACAGCCCCGGCACATATGATATCACGCTCCTCATCTATGGCCCGGATGGTCAGGGACAGAAGGTCCTCCCTGCATATATCACGGTAACTGAGCCTGAACCTCTTGAAACTGAGATAATTGCCGAACAAAATGTGACAGTCTTTGATACTCCTATGCCTGCTGCTCCTGTTGGACCTACGGCAGTCATTTATGCAGATTTTGTAAATGGAACAGCCCCATTAAAGGTTTCATTTGAGGCCCTGCCAGAAGGGAAGATCGACGGATATGCCTGGGATTTTGGTGACGGAGGAAGTTCGTATGAACAAAATCCTTTGCATATATACTCCACAGAAGGAAATTACTCGGTAAAACTGGTGGTTGCCGGAAAGGACGGTTCGAACGAGATACGGCTCAATAGTACCATCACAGTCCTCAAGGGAATGCAAACTCCTGTCTGTGGTTTTACTGTATCACCGGTAAGCGGATATGCCCCACTGAATGTCTCCTTTACTGACACCTCATCTGGAGCTATTGACAAGTATGAGTGGAGTTTGGGAGATGGGACCAATTCCTCTGATCATAACCCAACTCACCAATACACGGAGCCTGGTGTTTATACTGTCGGATTGAAGGTATCCGGGCAGGCAGGTAATTCAGCCGAAATTAAAAAGGATTTGATCACCGTAGAGAATATTCCTACAGCACCTGTTGCCAGATTCAAAGCAGATCGGAGAAGTGGTACAGCCCCACTAGAGGTACATTTCCAGGATCTTTCATCTGGAATCGTTTCCTCATGGAACTGGGATCTTGGAGATGGCACTATCACAGATGAAAAAGATCCTGTCATGACATATACCACGGCTGGTGTCTACGCTGTGACACAGACTGTTATCGGGCCGGGGGGAAAGGATGTAGCCATCAGGAGAAGTTATATCACTGTTTCCGAGCCTGAGATCGCTCCTACTGCAGTCATCTATGCAGAACCTGTTGAAGGCTCTGCCCCACTGACTGTTAAGTTCCTTGATATGTCGACAGGTCTTGTAACAGGTTGGAACTGGGATTTTAGCGATGGTTCAGTCTCTTCGAACAAGAATCCGACTCATATTTATCTGTCTGAAGGTACTTATTCGGTGAACCTGCATATTTCCGGACCTGATGGGGAGAATAGCACTACAACTCTGGTCCGTGTCTCACCACACAAAAGTACT